>JAFXAQ010000060.1 GCA_017516925.1 Oscillospiraceae bacterium
ACTATAACGCTACTCCGACCGAAAAGAAGACTACTCAAATGAGTAGTCTTCTTTTTATATCTTAGTCGGGATGCCAAGGATTAAATGCGACGCGAACAAATGTTTCCAACGAGGGCTGAACAGAGCTGAGCATCTATCTGCACTATGGGTGCAGATGTAAGCGAATCCCGACACTCCGACACACATAATAATTTGCTTCCAAAATGAAATAATAAGTTTATTTCTTATTTTGGAGGATAATATGCAATCAATATGGAAAGAAAGTACAAATCTCCCAACTTTTCCGGCACTTGAAGAAGATATTCGTACAGATGTTTTAATTATCGGCGGCGGCATTACAGGACTGCTTTGTGCATATATGCTGGAGCAAGCAGGCGCTGATTATGCACTGGTTGAAGCAAATAACATCTGTTGTGGTATAACGCAAAGCACAACTGCAAAAATCACCTCACAGCACGGCTTGATTTATAACAAGCTTACCAAAAAATTCGATGAGAAAACAGCAAAAATTTTCCTTGAAGCGAATGAGAAAGCAGTTGTGCGTTTCCGAAAGCTAACCCAAAATATTGACTGTGATTTTGAAGACAAAAACGCATTTGTCTATTCAGTGGACAAGCCTACGAAAATCCAACAGGAAATAAACGCATTGCAGAAAATAGGTTTCCACACAAGGTTTGTTTCGTCACTTCCTCTGCCCTTCCCGGTTGCCGGCGCAGTTTGTTTTCCGAAACAGGCGCAATTTCATCCTTTGAAATTTCTGTCTGCCATAGCAGGGGGGCTGCATATTTATGAGCATACAACTGTGCGTGAGCTGGTTGGCTTAACAGCCATTACAAATAAAGGAAAAATTCACGCAGAAAAAATTGTTGTTGCAACACATTTTCCGTTCTTGAATAAGCACGGTCTGTATCCTCTTAAGTTATATCAGCACCGCAGCTATGTAATTGCCCTGGAAAACGTGCCTAAGCTGGACGGCATGTACGTGGATGAAGCAATAAACGGTCTGTCGTTTCGGAGTCATCAGGATTTACTATTATTGGGCGGCGGCAGTCATCGCACCGGAAAACAAGGCGGTGGTTGGAAAGAACTTGAGAACTTTGCACGTAAATACTATCCGGAGGCAAGAGCAAAATACCGTTGGGCAACGCAGGATTGTATATCCTTAGATGGACTTCCGTATATAGGTCAGTATTCGAAAAATACCGAAGGACTATATGTGGCAACAGGCTTTAACAAGTGGGGTATGACCTCTGCAATGATGTCAGCAACCATACTATGTGATATGCTGCAGAATAAGTATAGCCCATATGCAGAAGTTTTTTCGCCTTCAAGAAGTATGTTTCACACACAACTGGCAATCAACGGTGTGGAAAGCGCAATCCGTTTCCTGACACCGTCAGCAAAGCGTTGTCCGCACCTTGGCTGCGCACTGAAATGGAACGCATTTGAACACACCTGGGACTGTCCCTGTCACGGCTCACGCTTTACAGAAGACGGGAAGCTTATTGATAATCCAGCTACCGGAAATTTGGCGCCATATCGAGCAGAAAACCACGAATAAGGATTGACGCAACTTTTTCTTTTTGATATAGTTATAATATTCTATTTGAAAGGAATTGGTAATTATGGCAAAAACTGTTCAGGAAGTTATGGATTTTATTCGAGAAAATAACATCCAAATGGTGGATTTTAAGATGGTGGACATCAACGGTCAATACCGTCACGTTACCATCCCTGCAAAAAATTTTTCCGAGAAAACGATGAGCAACGGTATCGGCTTTGATGCCTCCAATTATGGCTATGCTGTGGTTGAAAAAAGTGATATGGTGTTCATTCCCGACCCGGATACCGCTGTCGTAGACCCCTTCTGCGAAATCCCCACATTGTCTATGACCGGAAATGCGATGATCATCGACAATCCCCACAACCGTCCCCTGCCCCAGTATCCCCGGAACATCATTCGGGCTGCTGTGCAGTATATGAAGGATTGCGGTATTGCGGATACGATGAAAATTTTGCCTGAATTTGAGTTCTATCTGTTTGATGATGTAACCTGGGGTATCAGCGGAGACCATATCAGCGCCTCTGTGGATGCTAAACAGTCCTACTGGAACAGCGATGTGGAAGGGCACGGTGTAATTGTTCCCAAGCAGAAAAACTACCACATTGCCAAGCCTTTTGACGTTTCCTATGAGTGCCGCAGTGAAATGTGTATGCGGATGGAAGAAATGGGCATTGAAATCAATTACCACCATCCTGAGGTCGCTGCATCCGGTCAATTTGAGATTGAGCCTCAGTTAGGTGAGGTTGTGCATATGGCAGATGCAACAATGATGATAAAATATATCATCCACAACACTGCACTGAAATATGGAAAATCTGCAACCTTTATGCCCAAGCCCATCTATGGCGAGGCAGGCAGCGGTATGCACGTGCATATGCTCCTTATGAAGGACGGTCAGCCTGTCTTCTCCGATGACAACGGATACTCTAATTTAAGCGAAACCGCACACTACTTTATAGGCGGACTTCTTAAACACATCGCTTCTTTGTGCGCACTGACCAATCCCAGCACCAATTCCTTTAAGCGGCTTGTGCCCGGCTTTGAAGCGCCTGTGACCGTTGGTTATGCCACCTCCAATCGCAGTGCTGTTATTCGAATTCCCGCTTATGCCAAGGCGCCTGAGCTGCGTCGCTTTGAGCTTCGCAATCCGGATGCTACCTGCAATCCTTATTTCTGTTATGCTGCTATTCTGATGGCCGGCTTGGACGGTATTAAGAACAAGATTGATCCCCACGCTGAGGGTTGGGGTCCTTACGACTTCAATCTGTATCACCTTTCCGATGAGGAAAAGGCAAAATTAACCGGACTTCCGGTTCGTCTGGAGGATGCGCTGGATGCCCTGGAGGCTGACCACGATTATCTGACAGCTGGTGGTGTATTCCCCGAGGAGTTGCTTGCAAACTTTATCAAAACAAAGCGCGCTGAGTGTAGTCAAATGTCTCAAATCCCCCATCCTGCAGAGTTTGACAAATACTATAATTTGTAATGAGGTAATATAATGAACAAGAGAAACATTTCTATTTTGCTTCTAATTGTCATTCTGCTATCCTTGCTTGCTGGTTGCGTGTCTCCTGCTGGCACGGCAAACAGCACTGCTGCAACGGATGACTATATTGATGACGGTGTTTTTCGCCCTAAATTTAGAATGGTTGTCTGCAGTGATATCCACATCACAGATGAGGCGAATATCCGCACGGAACGTTTGAAAAATATGCTCAGTCAGATGAATGATTACGCCTCTTCCAATCCGGATGATTATGGCAGAATCGATGCGCTTTGCATCGTTGGCGATATTGGTCACGACGGCACTGTAGCGGAATGGGAATTGGCCAAGAAGGTTCTGGACGAGGGTATGTCCGAAGAAACACAGTTGGTGATTACCACAGGAAATCACGACTATTATAACTTTGCGCAAGCATCCAAGACTGAGTTTGAGAAGATCTTTGGTGCTGATGCAGCACAGCAGCACATCCAAATTGGCGGATACGATTTTATCACCGTCAACTTCGATGAAAATGGCACAAACTGCTCCGACAGTGTGGTACAGTGGGTTAACGAAGAAGTTAAGAAGGCTACCGAAACCTCCGGAAGTAACAAACCCGTTTTTGTTTTCCAGCACATTGGAAATGAAGATACAGTGCTTGGAACTTGCTCTCATTTCCAGTCCGGCAATAATAAAAACCTGAAACCAATTTATGCACAGTATCCTAACGTTGTGAATTTTAGCGGTCACACCCATTATTTACAGAATGACGATTGTTCCATCCACCAGAAAGATTTTACCTCTATTGGTACCGGTACACTGAATTATACGATGCGTCAGTATAATGGTCCGGAAGAAATTCCGATCGAGAACAAAACCGAGGTTTCTCAGGTTTGGGTCATTGAGTTGGACGGTCGTCACAAAATGCGCTTGAAAGTCTGGGATGTTCTGCAAGAGAAGTTCCTGGGTGAAGATCGCTATATCGAGTCCTATGAAAAAGAGAACTTTGTTTATACGGAAGATCGTTTCACAAGCGATCAGCTGTTCTTCCCGGAGGGCGCAGTTCCGGAAGTGACAAACGTAACCAATGATAGTGTTTCGTTGGAGTTCCCCCGAACTGCACCGGAGTCATTGAATGGACGTGTATATCGTGTGGATATTTGGACAGCTGACGGAAGTGTTGTTGATGGTCAATTAATTGGAATCAATTATTTTGACGGAAAATACGACGAAAAAGTTTCTGTGGAATTTACCGGATTAGAGCCAAATACAGAATATAAAGCAAAAGTATTTGCAATCAACGGATTATATTGTGTTAATATTGCCGACTTCTCAAAAACATTCTATTCCACACCCATTGAAGTTACATTTAAAACAAAATAAGAAAAGCTCCGGAAACTAGAAACAGTTTCCGGAGTAAATTTATATTAGCTGCTGTTCATTTATGATTAGCTTAAATTGTAATCCCAGCTTTTCGGCAGCTTTTCTGCAGAGAATCATACGGTTCATAAAGATTTCAAAGTAATCCATTACGGAGCCAAATTGGGTATCAACCGTTAATTTCAGCTTCACCAAAGTTTTTTCCTCGTTGATTTTAAGAACGGATTTTTTTACAGAGTAGTTCACACGGTCGTGAATGTCGAAGGTTGAAATATCTTTATTTCGGACACGGCTTCTGCGCACATCTGCTTTGTCAGCCAAAATCAGCGCAGCTGCAACTGCATTCACCGGAACACCGGTGCCCTCGTCGTGGTTGCCGATAGCGGTAACAATCGTGGCAATCTCTCCCGGCTCGCAGCCCATATCGTTAAGAATGCTCCATGCCATCACTGCCCCGGACTGAGAATGCTCACTGCGGTTAACAAGGTTGCCGATATCGTGCAAATAGCCTGCAATTTTCGCAACCTCAACAGTACGAGCGTCATATCCAAGGGTTGTCAGGATATATCCGGCTGTTTCCGCTACGTGCATAACGTGAGCAAAGCTATGCTCCGTAAAACCAAGGCTGATAAGAGATTCATCAGCACGGGTAATATATGTTCTAACCGCTTCGCTTTTGGTGACTTCTTCGTAAGTAAGCATTGAAATTCCTCCTTTTTTGATTGTAACACACAGATGCTTTCTTCGTAAAGCATAATCAGAAAAAATTTACACAAAATTTGCAGGAAGCATTATCGCACCGGTATGTCAGGAGGTATTTTATGTGTACTGCAATTTCATTTCTGACCAAACAACATTATTTTGGCAGAAATCTGGATTTAGAGTATCACTATAACGAAACTGTTACTATCACACCACGACACTTTCGTCTTTCGTTTCGTTATGCTGGGGAACTGAATAACCATTATGCCTATATCGGTATGGCTACCATAGAGGCTGCATATCCGTTGTATTACGATGCCACAAACGAATTTGGCCTTAGTATGGCAGGCTTAAATTTCCCTCATTTTGCCAAATATCAGCCGTTATCAGACAATAAAACAAACATTGCGCCATTTGAGTTTATTCCTTGGATATTATCCCAGTGTAAAACTGTATCGGATGCTGAAAGGATTCTTAGCACAACAAATCTTACAGATATTTGCTTTAGCGAGAAATATCCGCAAACACCCCTGCATTGGATTATCTGTGACAGGTATCGCTCCGTGGTCGTGGAACCCACAGCAACAGGCTTAGAAATACACGAAAATCCAGTGGGCGTTCTAACAAACAGTCCAGGCTTTACCTTCCAGATGTATAATCTTGCAAATTACCTGAACCTGACACCCCAATGGCCCCAAAACCGCTTTTCAAATAATATCAATCTGGAACCATATAGCGCCGGAATGGGGGCGCTTGGATTACCCGGTGACCTGTCCTCTGCTTCCAGATTTGTAAGGGCTGCATTTACAAAGCTGAATTCTGTTTGCGACCAGGACGAAAACAGCAGTGTCAGTCAATTCTTTCATATTCTTGATTCTGTAGCTCAACAAAGAGGCTGTGTGCAGGTAAACGGAAAACTGGAAAAAACGGTCTACAGCAGCTGTTGTAATACAAATACAGGTATATATTATTATACTACCTATGAGAACCGCCAGATAACAGCTGTTTGCTTATACGGAGCTGAGCTTAACAGCAACCAAATAGTTGCCTATCCGTTAAGGTATACGCAGCAAATAGTATCAGAAAATGATTAGCCACTAAAACAGAAAGCGAACCGCCTGACACACAGACCAAGCGGTTCGTTCGTTTTTAAACGATGTCGATATGATAGTGCTCCAGCCAGTAGTTTACCTGCAGCATATAGGCTATTGTTTGCGGAACCTTCATTAACTGCCCATACCAGGGCCACTTAAAATCACCGGTGAGAAGATTTTCCAGCGCTTCCATTTTTACCAGTTGGAGAATCGGCGCATCAGGTTTTTTCAACAAGGCTTTTAACCGCTGGCTTACCAGCTGCAAATATCGTGGGTCATAGGTTTTAGGATACGGACTCTTTTTTCGATGCAGGACCTCCGGTGGCAAGTAGTCTGCCATTGCATATCGCAACAACCCCTTCTCTTTCCCTTGATAATCCTTATATGCCCAGGGTACACCATACAGGTATTCAGCAATTCTGTAATCGCAAAACGGAACACGCACCTCAAGACCGCAGAACATACTCATTCTGTCCTTTCGGTCCAACAACGTTTGCATAAACCAGCGGTGGTTCAAATTAACCATTTCCTTCATTCGGCGTTCTTCCGTGTTTATACCCGGGAGAATATCACACTGAGAAAGCGTAAGGTTATAATGATCCTTGACAAATTCAATTGGATTGACACTTGTCAGAAACCTTTCATTCAGGAAATCTGCGCGTTCCGCAGTGTTTTGTGCCCAGGGGAAACCATCTACCGTGCGCACCTCCGGGTCACGATACCATGGATATCCGCCAAAGATTTCATCCGCACATTCTCCGGATAGAGCAACCTTCACATACTTTCTGATTTCTTTGCAAAAAGCAAGAAGTGAAAAATCAACGTCAGCCATTCCCGGCAGGTCTCTGGCAATCGTTGCCTGTTCCAACACATTCACAAGGTCCTCCGGTGTCAAAACCGACCAATGATGGTCGCTTGAAAGGTAATTTTGCATTATCCGGATGTAGCTGTTATCAGAATTCGGTTGAAATTTTCCAGGTACAAAGTACTTGTCATTATTTTCGTAATCCACAGAAAATGTTGGAAGCACTCTCCCCTGCTGCTGACAGACCTTTGCGCAGACAGAGGAAATCAAACTGGAATCCAACCCTCCCGACAGAAATGTCCCAATTGGTACATCGGAAACCATTTGTCTTTGAATAGCATCTGTAACCAGATAACGAACATATTCTGCGGTTTCTTCAAAGTCCTCCGTGTGCTCTCTGTCGCGAAGCTTCCAGTATCTGCGCCAATTCCATTTTCCGTTAATAAAGTAACCGTAGCAACCAGGTTCCAGCTCGCAAATTCCTTTCAGTACACCATCTCCCGGTACCCTTCCGGGACCAATCATAAATATTTGTGTAACCCCGGTTGCATCCAGCTCAGCTTTCACACCCGGGTATGTCAAAATCGTCTTAATTTCTGAGGCAAAGAGAATTCCTTCACTGTGCTTTTTATAAAAAAGCGGTTTTACTCCTATTCTGTCTCTGGCAAGAAATAGCTTTTTCCGTTTATGTTCCCAGACAGCAAAGGCAAAAATCCCGTTAAATTGGTCAACACAGCCCTCTTCCCATTGGGCATACGCATGTAAAACAACCTCCGTATCTGAGTGGCTTTGGAAGGTATGTCCCAACTTCTGTAGAACAGCTCTGATTTCTTCCGTATTGTACAGTTCTCCATTATATACAATTGTGTACGTTTCTCCATGCCAGGATAAGTGCATCGGTTGCGCACCGCCGGCAGGATCAACAATTGACAATCTGGTATGTAGCAGACAGCATTCCCCTGCCTGAAAGATTCCAAAATCATCAGGACCTCGTTTTTGCATTGTTGTCAGCATTTTCTGTGCGGTTTGCGCATCATATGAAAGTCCAACAAATCCAGCTATAGCACACATATCCTATCTCCTTTCCATAAAGCATTCTATGTATCAAAACACGTTATGTGTCCACTGTCACCAATGTATTTTCTCGGCATATAATAATGCGAGAATAACGAAAGGTGGGATATACATTGAGTACAACCGGATACATACAGGTTCACGCATATACAAGCTATGCCCGTTATCCACTAAAGGATGTGGCTGTAACGATAACCGATGTGGACGGTGCTGCAATCGCCATGCGGCTGACAAACAGAAGCGGAATATTAGATAAGCCGATAGAAATTACCGTCCCGGACACCTCAGCCAGTCAAAGCCCTAACACAGGCATCATCCCCTTTGGGGTTGTCGATTTGTATGCACGGCTGGAGGATTTTGAAGAAATACATATCGAACGTCTACAGGTTTTTCCCGGCGTTATCACAAATCAGAACTTAGAAATGATCCCTCTGGCAGAGTTGCCGGAAAACTGGAACCAGGCTGAGGTATTCTATACCCCGGCGCAAAATCTGTAAGGAGGTGTGAAATGCCACCTGTAACCCCTTATGTTCCGCAGCAAATCACGGTTCATTTAGGCGCTCCGGATTCCAATGCTGCCAACGTAACAGTTTCCTTCTCTGATTATGTAAAAAATGTCGCATCCAGCGAAATTTACCCCACCTGGGATGAAAGCGCCTTGCGCGCCAATATCCTGGCAATTGTATCGTTTGCGTTAAATCGTGTATATACGGAATTCTACCGCAGTCGTGGCTATCCCTTTGACATCACAAGTTCCACGGCATATGACCAATACTTTGTCAATGGCAGGGCGTTTTTTGAGAACGTTTCACAGCTGGTAGATGAATTATTTAACGACTATCTTCGCAGACCGGGTTTTGTAGAGCCATTGGCTGCAAAATTTTGCAACGGGACAACGGTAACCTGCGAGGGCTTAAGTCAATGGGGCAGCGAGAATTTAGCAAGGCAAGGCTACAACTCCCAGGAAATTCTGCGTAGCTATTATGGAGATATCGAAACTGTTTTAAATGCTCCAATCCGTGGTTATACCTCCTCCTATCCCGGAAGTCCCATCCGCAGAGGCGATACAGGCCCCAACGTGGTTGTAATACAGGTTTCCTTAAACCGAATTGCGCAAAATTATCCCGCAATACCCAAGATACCAACTGTTGATGGTATCTTTGGCAGCCGGACAGAGGCTTCTGTAATTTCATTTCAGGAAATTTTTGGTCTGACACCGGATGGAATTGTAGGGCAAGCGACATGGTATGCGCTGGTCCGTCTGTACACCGCTGTGACATCCCTATCTGAATTAAGAAGCCAAGGACAACAATTCTATGCAATCAATTGGTCACCACCGGGCGGTTTGGAAGTGGGCGATTCCGGTGAAAAAGTAAGACTGCTGCAATATATGCTTTCGGTACTTTCTGCCCACATTCCTACAATCCCACCACTTACAATAGACGGTATTTACGGACCTGCGACAAGAAATGCTGTGCTGGCTGCCCAGCGCAGATTTGGTCTGCCTGAGACAGGTACAGTTGGTGCTCAAACCTGGGATGAGATATATGACCAATATTCCGGTATAGAGAATACCAATTTCAGGAGTGAAGAGCGCTTCCCTAAAAATATAAACCAGAACACACGTAGTGCAAATGGGCAACAGGGACGTGTAAATTATGCAAGAACCAGCACAATGACGCAGTTTCCGGGCAGAAACCTAAGCATAGGTGGTCAGGATGCGGTGAAACAGGAGGTGGTACGATGAGACCTGCTGAATCCTTTGCGGAACAGCCAATCAGGAGCCTGCAAACGATGCTGCGTGTCCTGTCTGAATATGACAGCGCACTGCCGACAGTAATCCCGGATGGAATATACGGACCAACCACAATGCACGCTGTTACAGCCTTCCAGAGGCAAAATGGTTTGCCTGTAACAGGTATCGTGGACCAGCGAACCTGGGATGCAATTGTTCGGGTCTATGAAGTCGCAATTATTCAGATCGGCAAAGCGCAGCCAATTGAAATTATAATGGACCCCGGTCAGGTATTTCGAAGTGGCAGCACCAGCCCCTATATTTACCTGCTGCAAAGTATGTTGACACAGCTCTCCAATGACCATCCTGCGATCTCAGCACCCAGTCACTCCGGTATGATGGATGAAAGCACTGTACAATCACTTACGGATTTCCAGAAGCTGGCAGGACTGCCGGAAAACGGCGAGCTTGACAAGGTTGTTTGGAAGCATCTTGTACACCAATTTACACTAAACGCTCACCACAACGCTGCCCATCGTCGTTTAACTCGATGAGGAAAATTGTTAACTTTTTACTAATTTTCCAAATGTTTTAATAAATTTACTTGATTCGAATTGACAAACGGACTATAATGTACGATATAGCATTTGAACTGCCGGAGGATATATATGTATATCAAAAACTGGAAAAAGGAAATATTGACAATTCCGAACTTACTGAGTCTGTTTCGGCTTGCCTTGATTCCTGTCTATACTACGATATATCTTAATGCCCGTTCAGATGCAGATTATTATATTGCGGCCGGCATTTTGGCGGTATCCTGCCTGACGGATTTGATTGACGGTAAAATCGCACGTCACTTTAATATGATTTCCAAGGTCGGTAAAATTCTGGACCCCCTCGCCGATAAGTTTACGCAATTTTCACTTATTCTGTGTCTGGCTATGAAATATCCTGTTTTATGGTATCTTGTAGGGTTATTTGTTGTAAAGGAAAGCTTTCAGCTTATTGCCGGAGGAATTAACCTTAGCAAAGGAAAAATGCTCAAGGGAGCCCTGATTACAGGTAAAATCTGTACAACCGTTCTATTTGTCAGCTTGATTTTAATGGTAATGCTCCCCAGTCTTTCCGATAAATCTGTATTTGTGATTTTTATTGTTGACAGCATTTTTATGCTGATTTCCTTTGCTGATTATCTTGTCACATACTGTAAGCGAGATAATAAATTTCAAGCACTGGATGAAGATGACTGAAACCCGGGAGACATCCCGGGTTTTTGCGTATCAGCAATTGATTATTGTAAAATGTTGTGTTATGATAAATAAAAAGCCGGCAGGCTAAAATCAGGAGGTTTCCCATGGATTACAAAAAGCTGCAAAACGGGAGTGATATTCGCGGAGTCGCCTTGGAGGGTATCGAAGGTCAGCATATTAACCTGACCGAACAGGCTTGTAAGGACATTGGTCGCGGTTTCGCCCTCTGGCTTTGCAAAAAAACCGGTAAAACAAATTTGCGTGTTGCGGTTGGTCGTGATTCCCGGCTTTCCGGTGAAACACTCTGCGGCTGGATTTGCCAGGCTATGTGCGAGCAAGGTATCCACGTAACCGATTTTGGAATGGCCAGCACCCCCGCTATGTTTATGTCTACGGTAACCAAAGGCTACCAATTTGACGGTTCCGTAATGATTACGGCAAGTCACCTGCCCTTTAATCGAAATGGTTTTAAGTTCTTCATAGCACAAGGTGGGCTGGAAAAGGCTGACATTAAGGAAATTCTTGAATACGCTGAAAGCAATGAGAACACGGGCTTGACGCCCGGTAGCCTTGTCTCCGGCGAATTTATGGATACATATGCAAGCATATTGGCGGATAAAATTCGCACCGCTACCGGTGCTGAGAGACCCTTGGAGGGCTTCCGCATCGTAGTGGATGCCGGTAACGGAGCCGGTGGCTTCTACGTAGATAAGGTTCTGAAGCCTTTAGGTGCCATCACTGACGGCAGTCGGTTCCTGAATCCGGACGGTAGCTTCCCCAACCATATTCCCAACCCTGAGGATAAAAAGGCTATGGAGAGCATCACCGAAGCTGTCCGTGAAGCCAAGGCAGATTTGGGTATTATCTTCGATACCGATGTTGACCGTGCCGGCGCCGTACTGTCCGATTGCAGCGAGCTGAACAGAAACCGTATCATTGCTATGCTGGCAGCTATCCTGCTCCGTGAGCATCCCGGCACTACAATTGTTACCGATTCCATCACTTCCACCGGTCTTGCTAAATTCATTGGAGAAAAAGGCGGTATTCATCACCGATTTAAGAGAGGCTACAAAAACGTCATCAACGAATCTATTCGCTTAAATGCGGCCGGGCAGGACAGTCAGCTGGCTATCGAAACCTCCGGTCACGGCGCCTTCAAAGAAAACTATTTCCTGGATGATGGCGCCTACATTGTAACCAAGCTGCTCATTGAGCTTGCCCGTGGCAAAAAGGAAGGCTATACATTGGAGTCCCTGATTGCCTCCTTGGAGGAACCAGCTGAAAGCGTTGAGTTCAGAATGAACATTCAGCTTGACGATTTTAAAACCTATGGACAAAAGATTATTGATGATTTGACTTCTTATGCCCAAACGCAGCAAGGTTGGTCGCTGGCTCCCAGTAACTTCGAAGGTGTTCGTGTCAATATGGATGAGGCGCATGGTAACGGATGGTTCCTGCTCCGTCTTTCCCTCCACGATCCACTGCTGCCCCTGAACATTGAAAGCAACAGCGCAGGCGGTGCAAAAAAGATTGCTCGGGAGTTGGCAGGTTTTCTGGCAGAATACGACAAGCTGGCAGCCTCTGCCCTATTGGAATTTGCAAAATGATATGATTGACCGGCAGGCAACTGCCGGTCAACTATTTAAAATATTCCGTTTCTTTTTCCATTTTAGGGCTTGACAAATAAACACAAATGCAGTAATATAAACAAGCTGTTCGCAAGGACTGTCATTTTTGGAGAAGTCGCGTAGCTGGCCGAGCGCGCACGATTGGAAATCGTGTATACCCCAAAAGGGTATCGAGGGTTCAAATCCCTCCTTCTCCGCCATGAAACACCCGGATGAACGGAAATGTTTATCCGGGCTTTTTGCTACTGTGGCTCAGTCGGTAGAGCAGCTGATTCGTAATCAGCAGGTCGCCGGTTCAAGTCCGGCCAGTAGCTCCAAAAAAGAAAGCACTTCTTTGGAAGTGCTTTCTTTTTCTATTTAATTATTTCTCAGGATGATTTCCAATGCTGCAATGATTGCTTGGCTTCTTACAGCTTCACGGTCTCCTTCAAAATGAAAACATCTTGAAAGGGTAGTTTTATGGTCTGCATAACCGATATACACCGTACCGACCGGATTGCCATAGCTATCACCATCCGGACCGGCAAGACCGGTCACAGATATCGAAACATCAGCATTTAATGCCTGGCGTGCGCCTATTGCCATCATTTCAGCAACCTTGCCGGATACCGCACCATCGTCATTCAGGACATTCTCATCGACTGCGAGAAGTTTCATTTTGACTTCATTGGTGTAGCTGATAATACCGCCTTTATAAATCTTAGAACTTCCGGGAACAGCAGTCAATGCAGCGCCGATACCGCCTCCGGTACAGCTTTCCGCTGTTGCGAGAGTTTTACCCTGCAAGGCAGAAATAACCTTATAGGAAAGCTTCATCACTATACTTCACCGTTACCTTCTCCACGCTATCCAGCGCTTCCTGAATAAGCGCTTCCCTATCCAGATTGCGTTCTGCGTGGATCAGCTGACCCAAATGAGGCTTCGTTTTCGGATGCTTGGGTGTAAATACGGTGCAGCAATCCTCGTAGGGCAGGATCGCCGTCTCCATTGTTCCAATCTTCCTGGCGATAGTAATGATCTCTTCCTTATCCATGCCTACAAGAGGCATAAAGATGGGAATGTCGACCACGGCGCCGGTAACGGCCATAGCCTCCATCGTCTGACTGGCAACCTGTCCCAGGTTTTCACCGGTTATTAACGCTTTGCAGCCGTCATCCTTCGCAATACGCTGGGAAATTTCCATCATGAACCGCCGCATAATCAAGGTAAAGTATTCCTCGGGACAGTTGTCACGAATTGCTTCCTGTATCTGCGTAAAGCTGACGATATTTACAGTCATTCGCCCACAATATTTCGTCACAAGCCGCGCAAGCTCCAATACCTTGTTTTTTGCAAGCTCCGATGTGTAAGGATAGGAAAAGAAGTGAACGCATTCAATTTCTACGCCCCGCTTGGCCATCATATAAGCAGCTACCGGAGAATCAATGCCACCGGAGAGCAGACACATAGCACGCCCCCCTACGCCGGTAGGCAAGCCTCCAGCACCGGGCTCTGAAGGTCCGTGAACATAGGCAGCCAGGTCACGAACCTCAACATACACCGTGTATTCCGGATGATGTACATCAACTTCGCAGGAGGGATGCGCCTCTGCCAGACGACCACCTATTTCCTGGGAAATGGCGATTGACGTCAGTGGGAAGGATTTATCAGAACGCTTTGACTCTACCTTAAAGGACTTTGCACAATCCAAATCATCTCCAAGATACTCTTCTATTGCTTCATAAATGCTATCCAAGTCCTTTTTACAAGGGCGGCATCTGCAAAGACTTACCAAACCGAAAATACTGTGACAGGCATCCCATGCCGCATCCACATCTGCAAGCGCATCCATGGGTTGAACATAAACCGTGGACTGCATGATATACACATCAAAATTGCCGTAGGCCTTCATTCTGCGACGTATATTCTGCCGCAATTTATCCTCGAACTGACGCTTATTTGCGCCTTTGAGGACAATCTCTCCCAATTTCAACAAGATAATCTCGTTCACAGCTAAACTCCCTATCATTATAAATTTACAGTGCGGTACTGAATCGCTTCTGCAATATGACCGCTGTTAATATCCCGGCAGCCCTCCAAATCGGCAATGGTTCTGGCAACCCGGAGAATTTTGTCGTAACTTCTTGCCGTTAAGCCAAACACATCAAAAGCACGTCGCATAAGATCAGCCGATACATCATCCAAAACGCAATACTGACGCAATTCATTGGGACCCATACGGGCATTGCACATACCGGAGCTCTCTCCAAAACGACGGTTTTGCATATTGCGGGCAAAGTTAACACGCTTCTTGATTTCCGCTGACGGCTCTCCTTCCCGCCTGCTTTGCAGGTTCTCGTAAGGCACAGCAGGTACTTCAAGAATAATGTCTATTCTATCAAGTAATGGGCCTGAAATACGGCTGCGGTATGTATCAACAGAAAATTGAGAACAGGTGCAACGACCGGAGGGGTCGCCATACCAGCCGCATTTACAAGGATTCATTGCGCATACCAGCATAAATTCCGCAGGATAACTAACAGTACCTGACACGCGTGTAATTGTAACATTACCGTCTTCCAACGGTTGACGCATCAGGTCCAAGGTATCCTTCTTGAATTCCGGCAGCTCGTCCAGAAACAGGACGCCTTTGTGGGCCATTGATATTTCACCTGGTCTTGGATTGGTGCCGCCGCCAGCCAGTCCCATATTGGAAATTGTATGGTGCGGTGAACGGAACGGTCTGTGCATCACAAGCGGTTCATCCTCTGAAAGCTTTCCAAGCACAGAATAAATCTGTGTTACTTCCAAGGATTCAGCCCGGGTCATATCCGGCAAAATCGACGGCAACCGCTTACTCAACATACTTTTACCGGATCCGGGAGGTCCAATCAACAAAACGTTATGGCTGCCTGCAGCTGCAACCTCCATTGCGCGTTTGGCATTCTCTTGACCCATTACATCTTTAAAATCAAGAGATATCGGTTCTCTGCGCTCAGGAACCCAAATCGGCTCCTCCTCAAGCTCAGTTTCTCCGGATAAAGCGGAAACCAATTCAGCAACAGAATTTACAGGTATAATGGCGGCACCGCTGGAGAGTGTCGCTTCCGCTGCGTTCTTGGTTGGAACATATAGTGTTTGGATGCCCGCATACTTTGCCGCAATTGCCATTGGCAAAATACCGCTGACAGGCCGAATTTGCCCGTCCAGGCTTAATTCACCGATAAAAGCGCAGGTAGAGCTGGGGCGTTTTACTGCGCCGCAGGCGCACATAATACTAAGCAAAATCGGCAAATCGAAATGGGTGCCGATTTTGCGAACATTGGCAGGTGCAAGATTTACGGTAATTCGTCCAGTCGGAAAACGCAAACCGCTGGTCTTGGCGGCTGCGCGCACTCGCTCCCTTGCCTCTTTAATAGCCAGGTCCGGAAGTCCCACAATATCAAAACTGGGCAATCCGTTGGAAATATAGCATTCTACAGAAATCGCTGTTCCTCGGATACCGTTGACACTTGCCGAGTTGATGCTGCAAATCATCTTCTCATCTCCTTTTTTATATCATACAGCAACATAAATCAAAACACAATTCTTTTTTTAAGCACTTTTTTCGGGATATGCATAATTATCCTCACCTACCTGACATTTCTTTGCTTTTTTCGAAACTCTTTGAGGCAAAAGGCTTTACAAACGCAAAAGAAAGTGCTATGATATGTGAGTTGAAATTTGAAAAAATATAGGAGGTATTCCATTTTGGCAAGAAAGTTTAAAACAATGGACGGCAATACCGCTGCCGCCCACGTCAGCTATGCCTTTACCGAGGTTGCTGGCATCTACCCCATTACTCCCTCCAGCCCCATGGCCGACTATGTTGACCAGTGGTCCGCTGCAGGCCGTAAGAACATCTTTGGTGACACTGTAAAGGTTGTGGAAATGCAGTCCGAAGCCGGTGCTGCAGGTACCGTTCACGGCTCTCTGGCCGCCGGTGCTCTGACCACCACCTACACTGCTTCCCAGGGCTTACTGCTGATGATCCCCAATATGTATAAGATCGCCGGCGAACTGTTGCCCAGCGTATTCCACGTCTCTGCACGTACTGTTGCCGCACAGGCTCTGAACATCTTCGGTGACCATTCCGACGTTTATGCCTGCCGCCAGACTGGCTTTGCTATGCTGGCTGAGACCAACGTACAGGAAGTTATGGACCTGGGTGCTGTTGCACATCTGGCTTCTATCGAGGGTCGTGTCCCCTTCATCAACTTCTTTGACGGTTTCCGTACCTCTCACGAAATCCAGAAGGTTGCAATCTGGGACTATGAGGACCTGAAGGAAATGACCAATATGGAGGCTGTTGAAGCATTCCGTAAGCATTCCCTGAATCCCGAGCGTCCCGCAATGCGTGGCTCTCACGAAAACGACGATATCTTCTTCCAGCATCGCGAGGCTTGCAACAAGTACTACACTGCCCTGCCCGCAGTTGTTGAGAAGTATATGGCCAAGGTTAATGAGAAGCTGGGCACCAATTATCAGCTGTTTAACTACTACGGCGCACCCGATGCTGACCGCATCATCGTGGCAATGGGCTCTGTCAATGACGTTATCGAAGAAGTTATCGACTACCTGAATGCTCACGGTGAAAAGGTCGGTCTGGTTAAGGTCCGTCTGTTCCGTCCCTGGAGCTCCAAGCACCTGCTGGCTGCAATTCCTGAGACTGCTAAGAAGATTGCAGTTCTGGACCGCACCAAGGAGCCCGGTTCTCAGGGCGAGCCTCTGTATCAGGATGTTGTTATGGCGCTGGCTAAGGCTGGTAAGAACGACGTTTCTGTCATCGGTGGTCGTTACGGTCTGGGTTCTAAGGATACCACTCCCGCTTCCTTCTTCGCAGTTTACGAAGAACTGGCCAAGGCTGAGCCCAAGCAGGAATTCACACTGGGTATCGTTGACGACCTGACCTACCTGTCTCTGGAAGAGAAGGTTTCCCCCAATACCGCAGCAGAAGGCACCATTGAGTGCAAGTTCTGGGGTCTGGGCGGTGATGGCACTGTTGGCGCAAACAAGAACTCCATCAAGATTATCGGCGACCACACCGGCAAGTACGTACAGGCTTACTTCCAGTACGACTCCAAGAAGACCGGCGGCGTGACCGTATCCCACCTGCGTTTCGGTGACAAGCCCATTAAGTCTCCCTACTACATCAACAAGGCAGACTTCGTTGCTTGCCACAACCCCTCCTACATCACCAAGGGCTTCAAGATTGTTCAGGACGTAAAGCCCGGCGGTGTGTTCCTGATCAACTGCCAGTGGTCTCTGGAGGAGCTGGAGCATCATCTGGATGCCGCTTCCAAGCGCTACATTGTTGAAAACAACATTCAGCTGTACCTGATCAACGCTATTGACCTGGCTATCAAGGTTGGCATGGGTAAGCGTACCAACACCATCCTGCAGTCCGCATTCTTCTCTCTGGCTAACGTTATGCCCAGTGAAGAGGCTATCGGCTATATGAAGGCTGCAGCAGAAGCTTCCTACCTGAAGAAGGGTCGTGACGTTGTTGATGCAAACTGGAATGCTATCGACGCAGGCGCTACTGCTTATGTTAAGGTAGATGTTCCTGCTGCCTGGGCAACTGCTGAGGCAAAGGTTGTTGAGACCAAGCTGGAAGGCAATGCTGATACTGTTGCTGTTGTTAAGAACATTCTAACCCCTGTTGGCAAGATGGACGGCTACAGCCTGCCTGTTTCCGCTTTCGAGCCCTACGCTGACGGTCAGTTTGCTCTGGGCGCTGCTGCTTACGAGAAGCGCGGTGTTGCCGTTACTGTTCCCCACTGGGATGAGACCAAGTGTATCCAGTGTAATAACTGTGCATATGTTTGTCCTCATGCTACCATCCGTCCCTTTGCTCTGACCGAGGCCGAAGCTGCCGCTGCTCCCGCAAACGCACGCATCGTTCCTATCAAGGCCGGCAAGGGTAAGGGTGTCTACACCTACACCATGGCTGTTTCTCCTCT
>JAFXAQ010000061.1 GCA_017516925.1 Oscillospiraceae bacterium
AAGAAGGAGTGCATGGAGACCGGTCGTAAGTACTTCTCCGTTGCTTCCGGCGGTGGCACCGGTCGTACGCTGCACCCGGATAATATGGCTGCTGGTCCCGCTTCCTACGGTATGACCGATACCATGGGTCGTATGCACGGTGATGCACAGTTCGCAGGTTCTTCCTCCGTCCCCGCCCACGTTGAAATGATGGGCTTCCTGGGCGCAGGTAACAACCCCATGGTCGGCATGACCGTTTCCGTAGCTGTTGCTGTTGAGGAATCCCTGAAGTAAGAGGCTAACCCTCCTACTTTTGAACCTCAAAAGTTTAAACCCCACTTTTCGCAAAAATAAAACAAGGAAGCACATCCTACTCCACAAAAGAGTCGTGATGTGCTTCCTATTTTTGCGCATTGGAGGTTTTGTTAAGTCGAGCTGTGCTTCTCTTGTGGGGTTTTAAATAGTTTGAACTAAAATATTAGATATGTTTATCAACTCAATTTTTCGATAATGTTGCTTTTGAAGCTGTAATCTGCTATTATCAATATGCTTATTTCTATGCGAACTCAAAATACTATTTTCCAGGGAGGGAAATTATGCGGTCTGAAAGAACTCATATTTATTATTTCGATTATTTACGACTACTAGCTTCAGTCTGTGTTGTTTATATGCATATTGCTGCAACCCCTTTACGAAATGCAATCAATACACATTGGCATTTAATCAATCTTTGTACGTCTCTTGGATTCACCGCTGTGCCCCTATTTTTTATGATGAGTGGCTACTTGCTTTTGACTGACGAAA
This sequence comes from Oscillospiraceae bacterium, assembly GCA_017516925.1. Taxonomy (GTDB): domain Bacteria; phylum Bacillota; class Clostridia; order Oscillospirales; family Oscillospiraceae; genus Faecousia. The sequence goes on from JAFXAQ010000061.1 coordinate 784, forward strand.
AGACTACCAATGTTTCTATCCTGTTAAGACACAGAATCCCACACCTATTTGTTCCACTTGTTACCTGGACTTGTGTTATAACCCTGCTATATTCTTTTTTGTTCAACGATATGACTACATCCTTTTATTCTAGGTCGCTTATTTCCGCATTAAACACACCAATTTCGGTTCATCTATGGTTTTTATATACGCTCATTGCTATATATATTATTTCGCCTGTTATATATGGTGGTATCAAGAATCTTGATAAAGCTGGTCACATTCTGGTTATTTCCCTTATCTCATTAGTTTCCCTAAGAACCATCGTACAGATACTGTTGCCTGACCACCTTGATACTTTGCTTAACATTGATTTATTATCGAAAATAGAATTTTTCGGAGGACATCTATGCACGTTTATTTTGGGTTATTATCTTGGGAATATTAAAAAGAATATACCAAATAGTTTATTAATTTTTTCCGCAGTTAGCCTCCTTCTAATTATCACATTAGGGACCTATTGGTTCACTATTAAAAATGGTTTCTACGATCAAACATTTCAAAATCAAGCATCTGGATTCGAGATAATTCTTGCATCACTTATTTTTTTGATTTTTAAACAGAATTTCAATTATCCATGTAAAAGGATAGACTTCAAGCCGATGGTTACACTTACATTTGCTATTTATTTTATACACATGCCTCTTATTGATATTTTGAATCGAACAAGCGTTAGAAACACCACTTTTGTCGATACCTTGGTAATTACTGTGTCTTTGTTTGTTATATCTTATCTTATTATGAAAACTGCCACTTCGATAAAACCTATTTGCTTTGTTTTTACAGGATTATCCTTTAACAAGGCATCTAAATCGTGTAACTGGATATATACCTTCACCAAACTAAAGCAAAAACGCACCAACTCTGATATCAAAGAAAAAACAAATTGAGGCATCAAAATCAAAATATAGAGAAGTAAAAAAGCTTTGTTAATAGTTGACGCTAACACGATCCAATGTATGAATCTACAGCTTAATATGTGTATTTAACCGCTATAATAATCTATGCACTATTTTTACAATGTCGTGCGTTTTGGTCGCTGAAAATTATGAAAATAGCATTATATTACAACAAAAAGCCTAAAGGCCCCTAAATATCAGACAATTTTTAATACAAATAATTCAAGCCGCCAAGAGAGTGCGCTGTATGTATAATAGACAGTAATCCTATGGTCGGTATGGACGTGTCCGTGGCTGTTGCTGTGGAAGAAAGCTTGAAGTAATTCATATCACAAAGGGCATCTGCATTTGCAGATGCCCTTTCATCATTTTACCCGGCTTTCTGAAAAAAGAAAGCCGGGTCATTTTTATTTTTTCTTATAAGCTACAGGCTCATTGAGATACTGTTCCCAAGGGAAGGCATCCTCTTCCTTTTTGGTATCCCAGGCATCCCGAATGGCTTTGCAGAGCATTGTCAGCTTCTTCTGCATATGCTCAGACCGGAACATTTCTTGATTTTCCGGAAGCATAGCCTGATAGAAAATCTCGCTTCTGTCTTCCACCGGGGATTTCATTGCATTTTCACTGGTAAAATACCGGGTCGCATTCTCAAGGTATTCTGGGCTTTGGTTTTCTGCGCCATAGGTAAATCCATCCGGGTTTGTTGTATACCAATAATCATAATCCGGGGAATTGCCAAGCACGTGGCTGTCCACCACATAGCCAAGGCAGCGCATAAACTCATTACGCAGGTCAATTCCTTCAGTCAGCACAATATAGGCATACTTTCCACTCCAATATTGCACCGCCTTTTGTTCGCCATCAATAGAACGAACAAGGCAAATGCGCAATTTCTTGGAATTGCTCTTTTTAAGGAATTTAGATGGAAATTCCTGCAGAACCGGCAGCAAATCATTCAGCTGACGGTGAATTGCCTCAGGCTGGTACTCCGCCTCCAGGGTATATTCCCCCGGATTCTTCACCGCATCCTCCCACACGTATACCAAAACGCCATTACTCTTCTGGAAGGTCTTAGCCCGTTCCTGACACTCCTTCAGTCCCTCCTCGTCGGGAACCTCCGCAGTATACAGCTCGCTTAAGTATACCGTTTCCTCCGTTATGGCGGAAAGCTTGGGCTGCCAGCGCAACAAGGTCTGTCCCTGCTGGCACAACAGCCAGATGCTGTTACTCCAACGGTCAGCGTATACCGACGCAGGGGCGCCAACACCGTCAACTATCTGTACTGCACTACGCAGACCTGTATCGTTATCGTAGAAATTCAGTGTCAGGTTGTCCCCTTCATCAACACGCCAGCCCAATGTGCCGCCCAGCGCCAAAGCGCCGGTTACATTGGCTTCTTCCAGATTCCATTGCTTGCTCTGTCCGTCATTTGTGCCAATAATCTTTTGTAAAACAGTGCCATCTGTCCGCAAAGCCAGGTAACTGTTTTCATAGGTAAACAAATCCGCAATATCATTTTGGGCATACATTGTCTGACCGGTTTTGGAAGAAATATAGAGCACGTCATTCTCACCAACCCGGCAGGCAAGCAAGTCGCCCTCAAAATAGCAGTCAGTAAGCGTTTGCTCTGTATATTCGTGGGTTTTCAGCAAACGGGATATTTTACGCTCCACTTCAATGGCATAAATCTCGTTCCCTACGCAATAATATACCTCTTCCCCACCGGGAGACACCACGGGCTGTCCCTGCATATCCTCCGGAAGCTGCAGTCTGGAGGCTTCGTTTAGCTGGGCATCCAGAAATACAATTTCCTTTTCCTCACCGAGGAAATAGGCATAGCCATTATAAAGTGCCTCGCCCTCTACAGGAACTGTCAGGCTGGCTGTGGGTACGCAATCAGCACCGGTAAGCACAGTCAATGTGGGATTGCCCTGCTCAGCTGTCAAGAGTATCTGGTCGCCGATTGCAGAAATGTCAGAGTAATTCTCATCCGGCAACTGATACATACGTACCGCACCATTGGTTTGCTTTTCCACACTGCTTTGGGGTACATAGTAGCCCGGAGGGGTTGTTTCCGCTGTGGTGGTTACTGCCTCTGTGGTGGTCTGCGCAGGCTCTTGCGTTGCGCAACCAGACAGAATAAGCACCATAAAAAGAATCATCAACAGTTTTTTCATGCTACTGTCTCCTTGCCAAAGTATAGTCATCTCCCTGACGATAGAACGGACAGTGTTTATTTCTGGATGTCATAATCCGGTATACCTCATCCTCGTCCAGTTCCATCATACAATAGTACTCCTCGTACTGTTCGTCGTAATCGTAATACCAGCAGGTCTCACATTCGCTGTTTTCCATACTATTCTCCAAATTTTCTCAAATAGGTTTCCATATCAAAGGGTTTCACCTTTTCATCCTTACGCAGATAAAGCGGATGGTGGGGGTGTCCCTTCTTACTCACTGCCCCTGCGCAATACCAGGTTGCGCCATATTCCTCACCCACCGCAAGAAAATCCTGCAGACATTTGGGAAGATAGTCCCTTTTTTCGATAATCGTACCCCATGCAGCCCACACCGCAGGCTTTTGAGCTATGGACAGCACATAACGGAAGGCCTTTAGATTTTCCTTGTGCAGTGCCCAGTTGCAGCTGTTTTCCATAGCATCAGGGTCTGTCGCCCGCTGGGCATAGACATTAAACATAATAAAGCTGTCAAAGCCATTGCCTAAAGCAATTCGTTCCACGGATTTCAGGGTGTTGTCCAAATCGTCCGGCTTTGCAGTGGAAGGATTGATTCCAATACAAATCAAAGGCTTCTTACCCCGGGTGCCCAGAATGTACCGATACTCCGAGTAGAAATTTGGAGCATAAAGCCATTTTTGGATGTCATACTCGTCGCTGGGGGTATTCGCCGCCGCAAGGGCTTCATCAAAGCTTAGCAGCTCCAGCTCCGCAGTGGTTCCGCTAGGAATGTGCATAATTCAAAACCCCTCAAGCCCAAAGGACACAGTCCACCGGGATGTCAAATTCTTCGGTTTCCAACCGGGGAAAAACCTGAAACCCATAGCAAAGCGCTACGGTAGGATGCTCAGGCTCAGAGGACAAGAACTTATCGTAAAAGCCTCCGCCATAGCCAATCCGGTGTCCAGCCGGGTCAAAGGCAAGACCGGGCATCAGAACAAGCGCTGTGCGGTCATCCGCGACAGGCCCATCCGCAACAGGCTCCGGAATGCCGCAGTACCCCTTTTCCACCTGAGATAAATCTGTCAGGTAAATAAACCGCATTTCCTCTCCATAGACCTTGGGAACTGCAACTCTTTTGCCATCACTCAATGCTCTTTGCAGGATCGGTACCGTCCGGACCTCCTGATTATAGGGTAAATAACCGTAAATGGTATTTGCATTTTGGTATTGGGCAGATGCGTAAAACTTTTCTGCTAAAACATTGCTGGCGCTTTCAATTTCCGCCTCTGTCATTGCTTTCTTTTTTTCTTTTATCTGCTGGCGCAGGAATTTTTTATCCATTGCTATCCTCCTTGGGCTGCTTCCGGTACAGCTGGAACCACAGAAGCACAGCAATCTGACCGGGTATACCCAGCAAAAATACCTTCCAGATATTCAGGTTTCCAAAAACAAGCAGACTTGTATAAATACTCAAAAGGCAGCCCCAGATTATGGCAGAAATCAGGAGTTGGTTCCAGCGAAAATCGTGCCATGCAGAGCGCAAGCTCAATATCGTAATTGCCCACGCCGGAATTGCATAAATAAATGCCATCCAGCTTTTGGGGATATCCAATGATGAAATAACCACAAACAAAAACAGCGCCACAAACCAAACAAGCACTGTTGTAAGCCCCAGAATAATTCGCTTATTCGCTTTACGCTTCAAGGTTTTTTCCACAGCCTTACCCATGACACGTTCCACAGTTCCGGGGTTATCCGGTAGCGCATTGGGGTCCTCCAAAAGCGCATTGACAGTCACGTCAAACAGATCGGCAAGCTGCACCAGCGTAGACACATCCGGAGCAGATTCGCCCCGTTCCCATTTGGAAACAGCCTTATCCGAATAATTCAGCTTTTCAGCCAGACCGACCTGGGTCAGGCGGTTACGCTTTCGATAGGCAGCAATATTCATACCGATTTGCTTTTTCAGTTTTTCCTCGTCCATAGTAATCCTCCAGCCCATAGCTATGTACATTTTAACAGAAAACCTTGACAAATGCAAGAAAAACCACTCCCGTTATGGGGAGTGGTTCAAATTCAATCCTCCGCAAACAGATTCTCCATACAATACTTGATAATAGAGCTGCGGGTCACAATGCCGATGAAAGCATCCTTGTCATCCACCACCGGAACAAAATTCTGGGTACTGGCGCATTGCACCAGGTCGTGCATGCCGGTTGTTACACGCACCGGAATGTTATCCCGCCGACGGCTAAGCTCCATAATTTTTCGGGCTTCTGCCTGCCGCATATCCATATAGCAGATATTTTTCAGCGCCCACAAAAGGTCGCCCTCTGTCAGTGTACCACGGTACTCCCCTCGTCTGTTCAGAATTGGCAAGGAAGAATAGCCTGCCGTTTCCATTTTCTCCAAGGCCTGCCGGATTGTATAATCATCGTAAACAAAAGCACACATCGCCTTTGGGGTGAGAAAGAATAAAATATTATTCATAATTGCTCCTTTGCTATGTAACATAAGCAGCATTTGCTGTCACTAGTATTATAACATAGATTTCTGGAAATAGAATGAAAATTTATTGTAAATTTTCCAATCGAGCGCCAAATTTAGGTATCCGTTTTTGTGCACCTTGCACAATTCTATAAGCTGTGTGTGATGAAAACAGTGGCAAAAACAAACTTACCCGGTGTTGCAGCGTGCTGCAGCTTATCGGTGAATACCTTTACGGAATATAAGTTTCAACAGGAAATCCCCCGGAAAAGCTTTCTGCTTTTCCGGGGGATGAATATTGATTAACCTTTATCCTTATAGGCATCCAGCAAGGTGGTATCACCGTTGTCTGAAATTTCCTCTCCAGCCATACACTGGGCAAACTGAGGTCCGGTCATTGTTTCCTTCTCCAACAAAAATTCCACGACCTTGTTCAGTTTTTCCTCATCACGGCGGAGAATCTCACTGCACTGGGCATAGGCTTTATCGATAATTGCCTTCACCTCATCATCGATGGTGCCGGCAACCTTCTCCGAATAGCTCTTGGTGCTTTGGTAATCTCTGCCGATAAACAGCTCATCACCGCCGGTGTAGGATACCGAACCCAGCTTTTCGCACATACCGTACCGGGCTACCATATCCCGGGCAAGCTTGGAGGCCCGGTCAATATCATTGGAGGCACCGGTGGAAATGTCCTGAAGGAACAGCGCTTCGGCCACACGACCACCCAAAAGGCCCACAATTCGCTCAAACATTTCATTGCGGGTCAGATGGTTGCTGTCCTCCATGGGCTGTGTCCAGGTAAGACCCAAAGCATTGCCTCTGGGGACAATGGAAATCTGGTGCACCGGGTCATGGGTGGGCAGGCTGTACATCGCAACTGCGTGTCCCGCCTCATGGATGGCAGTCAGACGTAAATCCCGCTTCAAATGGACACGACTGCGTTTTTCAGGACCTGCCAGAATTTTCATCATAGAATCGTTGATATCCTGCATATTCAGCGCAGGGCGGTTATCCCGGGCAGCCATAATTGCAGCTTCGTTCAGCAAATTGCTCAGGTCCGCACCGGTAAAGCCGGAAGTAGCCATCGCAACCGTTTTCAGGTCAACGTCTGCATCCAGGCGCTTATCTCTGGCGTGCACCTTCAGGATTTCTTCCCTACCCTTTGCATCGGGAGCGCCTACGTGAATTTGACGGTCAAAACGGCCCGGGCGAAGCAGTGCGTTATCAAGAATATCCACACGGTTGGTGGCTGCCAAAACAATGACACCCTCGGTGCGGCTGAAGCCGTCCATTTCCACCAGAAGCTGGTTCAGAGTCTGCTCTCTTTCATCGTGACCGCCACCTAATCCGGAACCACGCTTACGTCCTACAGCATCGATTTCATCAATGAAAATAATTGCAGGCGCCATCCGCTTTGCCTGCTCAAACAGGTCACGGACACGGCTTGCGCCGACACCGACGTACATTTCCATAAAATCAGAGCCGGAAATAGACAAAAACTGCACATCCGCTTCCCCGGCTACTGCTCGCGCCAGCAGGGTTTTACCGGTACCCGGAGGGCCGGCAAGCAAAATACCGTGCGGAATTCTGGCGCCGATGGCGGTAAATTTCTCCGGATTCTTGAGAAAATCTACCACTTCCTGAAGCTCGGCCTTCTCCTCATCCACGCCTGCCACATCGGCAAAGGTAATCTTTTTGCCACCGTTGCCGTGAACGGTGCGGGCTTTCCCAAAGTTGTTCAGGGGATTATTGCTATTGGCACGACCTGCCAAAATAAACCAAACTACAATCAAAATCAATCCCGCAATCACAATGGGCAGGATATAGGAAAATGGCGACGGCGCCTCTGTGGGTATGAAGTCATAGCTATCCAGAATGCCGGACTCTGTCTGGGTCTGGAGCAATTCCCACATCTCCTGACGAAATGCCTCGGGATTTGCCAAGGGCGCAGTAACCGTCGATTTTCCGTTTACCGCCTCCCGCAAAACCAAATAAATGGTGTCGTCCTCTACAACGAAGCTACGTACCTTTTCTTCCTTAAACAGAGAGATAACCTGAGAATAGGTAAGGTCGCCACCTCTGCCGCCAAATATGCCCAGCATCCAGGAAAATGCTACAGCCAGCACAACCACATAGATTATCAGGGGTATTATTCTGGTTTTTTTCAATTTATAATCTCCTTACATATAGGCTTCCGGCTTCAAAACGCCTACGTAAGGCAGATTCCGGTAATGCTCATTATAATCCAGGCCATAACCCACAGCAAACACGTTGTCAATGGTAAAGCCAACATAGTCAGCCTGGAGCGTCACTGCAGGATTGCGCCGTTCCGGCTTATCCAGAAGAGTGCAGATTTTCAGGCTGGCAGGTTCCTTGGACTGCAAGTGCTTACATACAAAGTCCAGGGAGTTTCCGGTGTCAAATATATCCTCAAGTATCACCACATGGCGACCCTTGATATCGGCAGAAATATCCCGCACAACCTCCATATGGGTAGATTCTGTTCCCTGATAGGAGGAAATCCACATAAAATCGATTTGACAGTGTGCTTTGAAATACTTCACAAAGTCACCAAAGAACACAACAACACCCTTCAGCACACCGATAAATACGGGGTCCTTATCCTTATATTCCTCCGTCAGAATGGCGGCAAGCTCCTGTACCTTTGCCTGTATCTCCTCCTGAGAAATCAATACCCTTTGAATGTTCTCCTCCATGGAAATCTACTCCTTTATCTGTTTAAGTGTGATAGTTACTGCCGGCAGCTGACGGGCAATACGGTTTTCATCCGCACCGATACCGGCAACTGCAAGCACACCTGCATCATCGGCAATAACGGGAATAAAATCACGCAAATTTGCCGGAATTTTTTTGTCGATAAATAACTTCTTTAAGCTTTTACTTCCACCACGCAAGCGAATACTGTCCCCCGTTTCTCTTGTGCGAACTACCAGCTTCCCCTGGGGCTGCACCGTAAAGCAATTGGGTGTGTTGACAAATTCTTCCGCCGGTGCGCAAATAATCTGGGTGTCGTTCCAGACAGCTTTACCGGGGCAGGAAATCTCCTGCGGTGTGAATTTCGGTTTTTCTGTTTGCGTTTCCAATAAGTCGTAGTTTCTGGAAACAGTCACATTTCCCGGAAAATTGGCTTTTGCCGAAGGGTTATTGGAAATCACAAGCTTGTGCAAAAGCTTCAGGTGCTCTGCCTCCGGCTCTTTCACACCGCACTGCTTAAGAAAAGCAGCATAAAATCGGTTTTGCAGAGCCTGCGGCAATTCCAAAATTCGGGAAACCAACGGTTTCTCTAAAACGGATAAATCCGAAAGCACCTTTTCATCCTGTCGCAAGCGCAACGCCATTTGGGAGGTATTTTCACCAAAACAGGGATTTTCCTGCCTTAACAAGGGCATTACGTGGTGACGCAAGCGATTACGCAGGAAATCATCTGTTTTGTTGGAGCTGTCTGAAACATACACCAGATTATACTCTTGATTGAATGCCAGAACCTCTTGACGTGTCACAGAAAGCATAGGTCTTATCAGCTTTCCGTTTTGGGGAGCAATTCCGCCCAACCCCTTCAGACCGGTACCGCGAACCAGATGCATCAGCACAGTCTCCGCATTATCATCCGCTGTGTGAGCTGTGGCAATCTTCCCGGGCAAGGTGTTGAGAAACCCATACCGGGCATCTCTCGCTGCAGCCTCCAATCCCTTCTTTCCGGAAACCACTGCTGCCCCGGAAACAGTCAGGGGAATATCGTATCTGTCGCAAAAGGTCCGGACAAACTCTTCGTCACGGTCCGATTCTACGCCACGCAGATGGTGGTTAAAATGGGCAGCTGACAAATCAATGTCTAATTTTTCTCGCAACAGGTACAGGGCAAACAGCATCGCAATAGAATCAGCGCCACCGGAGACTGCGCAGCAGACTTTATCTCCGGGAGAAATCAGCTGATATTCCCGGATGAAGGCTTGCAGCTTATTCCACATGCTTCCACTCCCGGTCCGCAAAGGTCTGGTACTGAGGAATCCACTGCAGCTTTACTGTGCCTACCTCACCGTGACGGTTTTTTGACACAATACACTCCGCAATGCCCTTATCTTCCGAGTTTTCATTGTAATATTCATCACGGTACAAAAACAGCACCTCGTCCGCATCCTGCTCGATGGCACCGGATTCACGAAGGTCAGAAAGCATCGGACGCTTATCCGTACGGCTTTCCGGTCCACGGGACAGCTGACTCAGGCATACAACCGGGACATTCAGCTCCTTCGCCATAATCTTGAGTGAACGGGAAATCTCACTAACTACGTTTACACGGCTGTCGCCGCCCTTACCATACCCGGAACCGTTCATCAGCTGCAGATAGTCAATAATCACAAGCCCTAAATTGTCCAGTCTGCGGCATTTGGCGTTCATTTCCGCCACAGTAATGGCAGGGTTATCATCCACCCGGATATCCGTTTGGCTTAAGGAAGCAGATGCCATACAGAGCTTGCTCCACTCTTCCTCTGTCAGCTTGCCGGTCGCCATCTTTTGACTGTCCACAAAGCTCTCGATAGACAACAAGCGCATTGCCAACTGTTCCCGGGACATTTCCAGAGAGAACATTGCTACAGTCTGCTTGTATTTTTTTGCCACATTCAGGCACAGGTTCAGCGCAAATGCCGTCTTACCCATGGCAGGACGAGCTGCCAGCAAAAGCAGGTCAGATTTATTCAGACCATTGATTTTGGAATCCAAATCACGCATTCCGGTGGAAAGTCCGGGAATAGCAGAATCAGATTCGCTCAGCTCTGTCAACCGGTCAAACACCTTATGAAGGGTGGTACCAATATGCTCCAGAGAATCCCCACGCTCACCCTTACGGAGAGCAAAAATCTTTTTTTCCGCCAGCTCCAGAATCTCACTGGGAGTACCAAGCTGATTTTGCACCGTTTCGGAAATCTCAGCAGCCGCATCACCAAGACCACGGAGCATAGACTTATCCCGGACAATGTTGGCGTATTTCACTGCGTTGGCAGCTGTTGGGGTAATCTCCATCAGCTGCATAATGTATTCCCGGGAATTATCCTTATGGAAGCCCAGTTCCTTCATCTTGTCCAGCACGGTAACCGGGTCAATGGTTTGGGAGAAATTAAACATCGTGTAAATCGCCTGATAAATCTCCCGGTTTTGCTGCAGGTAAAAGTCCTCTGCCCGGACAATGCCGATAATGTCAGTCAGGCACTTACTGTCAATCAAAATTGAGCCCAGCACTGCTTGCTCCGCTTCCAGAGAATGGGGCAGCTGCTTGCCTAACAATTCTTCGTCCATGGCGGTACTCCTTTCTATTTATTGCGAAGGAAGATCAGGCTTCCACGATTTTTACAGTCAGCGGTGCAGTAATCTCATAGCCCAGCTTGCACTGAACCGTGTAGGTGCCAACGCTCTTGATGGGGTCAGCAATCACGATTTTGCGCTTATCCAGCGCAATGCCGGAGCTTGCCTTCAGGGCATCGGCAATTTCCTGGTTGGTAACAGAGCCAAACAAACGTCCTGCGCCACCGCCCTTGGCAGTGACCGTCAGGGTCATTTCCCGCAGCTTGTGGGAAATCTCCAGCGCCTCTGCACGCTCCTTGGCAGCCTTTTCTGCGGCTGCCTTGTCATTCATATTCTTGGTATTGACTGCATCGGCAGTAGCCTCCACAGCCAGCTTCCGGGGCAAAAGGTAATTCCGTGCGTAGCCATCGGAAATCTCCAGAAGCTGACCCTTCTTGCCTTTGCCCTTAACATCCTGCATTAAAATCACTTTCATACTTTATTCTCCTTGCTTTCATAGTAATGGTCAATTGCGGCGACCAGCTTATCCAACACTTCTTTTACGCTGGTATTGGGGATTTGCGCGCCGGCTGTGGAGGAATTACCGCCACCGCCCAATTCCTCCAAAATAATCTGTACATTGGCATCACCAATGGAACGTGCGGAAATAATCACCCGGTCATTGTCCGGGAACAGCACAAAGGATGCCCGGATGCCGGTAATATTCAAAAGCTCGTCCGCTGCCTGGGCTGCCAAAATGCGGGAGGTACTGCCGTTTAACGGCGCAATGGCAATACCGTGCTTATGCATACGTGCCGCACCGATAATTTTGTGCTTTGTGATGGTATCATCATAATTGTTTTGCAGAAGCTTTTTCACTTCCACAGTATCAGCACCCATTTTTCTCAAATAAGCAGCCGCTTCAAAGGTACGTTCACCGGTACGAATGTTAAAGCTCTTGGAATCCAAAATAAGACCTGCCATCAGCGCCTTGGCTTCAATGGGAAGCACATCCCGGGGCTCTACACCATATTCCAGCAGCTCCGTTGCCATCTCAGCAGCCGAGGATGCATAAGGCTCGTGGAAATTCAGCGCCACCGGGTTAATATAATCCGCGGCACGCAGATGGTGGTCCACAATGCAGATTTTTGGGATTGCCTCCAGCAGAGGCTTACACTCCACCTGGTCAGGACGATTGGTGTCCACAACCACCAGCGTACTGCGGTTATCACACCGCAAAAGCGCTTCCTGACCGGAAATAAAGACATTCTTGTATTCCGGAACCTTGATTATCTCATCAATCAGACGTCCTGCAGAATTTTCCTCTAAATCCAGAACAATGTGAACAGGCTTTTCCTTCTTTCGGCACAGACAGGCAATACCCATAGCTGCGCCAACGGAGTCCATATCCGCATTTTTGTGCCCCATCACAAAAACCTGGCTGCTTTGGGCAATCAGTTCCGACAAGGTATTAGCCGTCACACGGGAACGAACCTTTCCCCGGCGGTCTGCCTCTTTAGCACGTCCGCCGTAAAAATGGAAATTCATCCGGTCTTTTACAACTGCCTGGTCACCGCCACGGCTGAGTGCCATTTCAATGGACAGCGCAGCAAAATCATAGCCCTCCTCGAAGGTCTCTCCGTCTACGCCAAGGCCAATGGACACAGATGCCTCCAAGCCTGACGGAGCAGTAATCTCATGCACAGCCTCCAGAAGAGAAAACTTCTGCGCAACTGCATGCTTCAGGTCACGTTTTTCAATCACCAGCAAAAAGCGGTTCTTTTCCAGGCGCCGCAACAGTCCGTGATAATCCTGCGCCCATTTCATAATACAGTTATTCAGGTGGGCATTTAAGGTCGACGTAGCCGCTTCCGTCATATTCACAGTCAGCTCGTCGTAATTATCCACCAGAATAATACAAACCACAGGCCGGGAGCGAATATACTCATCCCGAATCTGGTAGAGCTCCGTCAGTTCTGACAGATACAGCACCGCCAAGGGGCTGGACTGGGCATCACCGCTGCGGATTACGGTACCGTAAACACGGTAACGGTGGTGGTCAATGGGAACATCATAAGGATACTCTGTCTTACCGGACAAAAGCCATTCCGTAGAAAATTCAGGAAAAATATCCGTAATCGTGTGGTCCGCAAAAACAGAACGAAAGCCGGTCAGCTTCACAAAAGCATCATTGGCATGGACAACCTGACCGTCAGCAAGACGCAACACCACCAGGGGAAACGGTGCCTCCGGACCCTGAACTCCGGACATAAGGTCCGTATTCTCCTGCAAAAAAGCCTGAAGCTGCCTCCGCCGGGATATCAGAAAAAGAATATAACATACCAGCAAAACAGCAGATACACCCAGCATAATCCAGAACAACAGATACTGCTCCAGAAGCGCTGCAGCTACGCAGAACACAATAAGAACAGCAAAGTAAAGTCCTGCACTGGGATTTAACAGCCGATGCAATTTCCGGTTCATCCCCGACACCTCCTGCCTATACGAATCGCAATTTTATACATTATAGCAAATCCAACGCAAAGGTGCAACAGCATTTTTTACATTTCCCCTTGAATTTCAGGAAAAATTTACGAAAAGCCGCAACGCTGAAAAGCCCCTTAGGTAACAAAAATTTTATGTCGTTTATTCACAGAAAATAAATGTGTACATTTTTTAAAAAACGTGGTATAATGTTTACATAAAGCGTCAGGCAGGCAGACCTGAGCAACGTGAAATCAACTGAACAAGTGGGCGTATTTGCAGCTTTTCCGGCGGAACAGGGTCGGTGAAAAGCGCAGGACGGTCACTGGATTTGTTATGTCATTTTGAAAGGAGAATGAATTTTACTTTGGCTGAAAAACTGAAAATTATCCCTTTAGGCGGATTGGATGAAATCGGCAAAAACATCACCGTGCTGGAATACGGCAAGGATATGATTGTTGTGGACTGCGGTGTAGGCTTCCCGGACGAGGATATGTACGGTGTTGACCTGGTTATCCCGGATTTTACCTATCTTGTGCAGAACGCAAAGAAGCTCAGAGGTATGTTTATTACCCACGGACATGAGGACCATATCGGTTCCATCCCCTACTGTATGCAGCAGGTTGTATGTCCCATCCACGGCACTGCAATGACCAACGGTCTGATTAAACTCAAGCTTGAGGAGCACCGGATTGCCGACAAGGTCAAGCTCATCACCCACAAGCCCGGTGATACTGTAAAGGCAGGCTGCTTTACCGTGGAATTTATCCACGTAAACCACTCCATTGCCGATGCGGTAGCGCTGGCCATTCACACACCGGTGGGTGTTGTGGTTATGACCGGTGACTTTAAAATTGACCCCACCGCAAAGGACGGTATGATTGACCTTGCCCGGCTTGGTGAACTGGGTAACAAGGGCGTTCTTGCGCTGCTTTGCGATTCCACCAACGCAGAGCGGCAGGGATATACCCCCAGCGAGAATATTGTGGCAGAAAGTCTGGACCGGCAGTTCAAAAACTGTGACCAGCGGATCATCGTTACAACCTTCGCCTCCAATATGCACCGGATTCAGTCCGTGCTGAATACCGCTCACCGGTATGGGCGAAAGGTTGCTGTTTCCGGACGCAGCATGGAAAATATGCTGATGGTTGCTCAGGAATTGGGCTATCTCAAGGTGCCTGCCGGTATGATTGTGGATTTGGCGGCTGTAAAAAGTCTGCCAAAAAATAAAGTGGTGATTGTTTCCACCGGCTCCCAGGGTGAAAATATGTCCGCACTGTACAGGATGGCATTTTCATCTCATAAGCATATCGATATTATGGGCGGGGATCGGATTATCATTTCCGCATCTGCTATTCCCGGCAACGAAAAGGCCGTTTCACGAATTATCAACGAATTATATCGCAAGGGCGCTGAGGTCGTATATGAAAAAAGCGAGGGGCTGCACGTCTCCGGTCATGCCTGTCAGGAGGAGCTGAAAATCATTCACGCCCTGTGCAAGCCTAAATTCTTTATCCCGGTTCACGGTGAACAGCGACATTTGCAAATTCACGGTAAACTGGCAGTGCAGATGGGTGTCGCTCCCAAGCGTGTGTGCATTGCGGAAATCGGTAATGTGCTAGAGCTTTCCGGCAAAACCTGCAAATTGTCCGGTTCCGTGCCGGCAGGCAAGGTCTTTGTGGATGGCACCGGTGTGGGTGATGTGGGCAGTGTTGTCCTGCGGGACAGAAAGCATCTGGCCCAGGACGGTATGATTGTTGTCTGCGTAAACATCTCCGCCCAGGATGGCGCCGTTATTACCGGACCGGACATTATTACCCGAGGCTTCATTTATGTGAAGGAGTCCGAGGAACTGATGGAGGAGCTGCGCAGTGTGGCAATGGAGGCCATTGAGCGCTGCGGTCGCAAGCGAGTCCGTGACTGGACCGCAATCAAAACCGCCATCAAGAATGATTTAAGCGGATATCTGTATAAGACCACCAAGCGAAATCCTATGATTTTACCTGTAATAATGGAAATCTGATGCTAAGACAGGGTGCGCAGCGGCGCACCCTGTTTTGAGGTGTATATGAACATATATTTTGCGCCCCTTGAGGGCTTGACAGACAGTACATATCGGCGGCTGCACCACAAGTATTTCCCTGGTGTGGATTGTTATTATACGCCCTTCTTTTCTCCTACCTCCGGCAGAAGGCTGACACCCCGGGAAATCCGGGAGCTCCCTCCAGCGGACAGTCTGGATGTGCCTGTTATCCCACAATTGCTGACCAAAAATCCGGAAGATTTTCTCTGGATGTGTGAAAAATTTCAGGACCTGGGATACACGGAAATCAACCTGAACACAGGCTGCCCCTCCGGTACGGTCACCGCCAAGGGCAAAGGCGCCGGAATGCTCCGGGAACCGGAAAGTCTTGCCCGTTTTCTCGACGGGATTTTCGAAAAAGCAAGTGTGCAAATTTCTGTAAAAACCCGGCTGGGATTTGAAAACCCAGAGGAATTTTCGAAAATTTTGGAGATTTTCAACCGCTACCCTATTCAAGAGCTAACCATCCACCCCCGGGTGCGCAATGCGTTTTATAAAGGCGCGGTTGACAAAGGTGCTTTTGCCTACGCCCTTTCCAACAGCAAAATGCCGCTATGCTATAACGGAAATCTAAATACCCTGGCAGATATCAAAGCAATTTCCGAGGAATACCCCACCTTAAATGCAGTTATGCTGGGCAGAGGGCTGATTGGGGACCCGGGAATGTGTACCCCCGACGGCACCAAACGGGACACACTGGAGGCTTTTTTTGCTGAGCTCTTGGAGGAATATCTGATTGTCTTTGGCGGTTCCCGAAATGCTATGTTCCGCCTGAAGGAGCACTGGCGGTATCTGCTATGCAAATTTGAAGGCAGCGAAAAATTGGGTAAAAGATTGCGAAAAACCACAGATTTAGAAGAATACAGGCAAATCACAAAAGAAATCTTCCGAAACCTGCCTATGCGAGCAGAAGTTGACACAGATTGGTAAATATAAAGCCCCCGACAAAATGTCGGGGGCTTTCAGATTAAGCCAGGCCTAGATCTACAAGGACAATTTTGCTGTAGTCAACCTTAACAGGCCAATCATTTTTAGCATCTTCCAGCATTTCCGTTGTACGCTCAGAAAGCAAGGATGTCTTTGCGGTTTTCAGCCAGTGCTGCTCACCGGAAACAAAGTACATAATGTGATAACCTTTGTAATGGTCGAAGTCTGCCTTGACAATTCCCACATCGCCGGGCTTGCGCTCCGGGTCAATGGCCCATGTCTCAAAAGGCTCTACCATACCGGAACCCTTATAGATATCCTCATACAGACCGCCGGTGGCTGCAGAGCCTTCATCCGCAGTGTTGCCTGCCACAAGAGCAATAAAGCTTTCCTCGCTGGCCTCGCCATTCTGCCACTGCTCAACAAGCGCCTCCGCCTTGGCAAGGCAGGCTGCCCATTCATCCTCAGAATAGGTGACGGCGCCGGTTTCCTCGTCCGTTGTACCGCCCTCGGGAGAAATCAAAATGTGGCGCACAGAGGAAATCAAGCCACTGTCCAAGGTAATCCCCTGTTCAGAGAATTGGTTTTCACGGTCCTCGAAATAGGCCTTCGCATCCTCATCTGTGGGCATCATATTTTCATACTGGGTGCCGTAATAGCTATTGCCGAGGTATGCAGTCTCGACATACTCCATATAATCCTCCAAGGTACAGCCGGGACCGATAATATCCTCCAGCATTGCGTCCACGGAATCATATTCACCCTCAGTAACCTGCGCCTCCAGAGAAGCAGGAATCTCATCCAGAGATTGCTGCCAATCCTCACCCATCGTATGACCGTTTGCCTCCGCAAGAGAAGCCAACGTCTGGTAATTATGCCAGGTCTCAATGGCAATGTTCAGGAAATACTGCTCCCAGGTCATCGTGTCGTCATAGTAGCAATCCTGCTCACCCAGGGGCTTTGTGAGGTCCAGGGACAAATAGGATACATAATCACCGTAATAATTCAAAAAGTCCATTACCTGCATACGGTAGTAGATTTGCAGCTGCGTATTGGTCAGCTCCTTGCCGTTACTGGTGGCAACAACAGCATCCTTCTTCTTCACTGCATCCTCATCTGAAACGGTATAAACATCCTTTTTGTGAATGTCATTGGGCTTGGGTAAAAGTCTCACACCCATAGAATTGAGCAGCACCACAGCCAAAACAGCCAGCGCTGCCACTGCACCTACAATGGCAAGCACCAAGGGCCAGACCTTTTTCCTCGGAAAATATTCTTCCACAGGCGCAGCCTCCGTAACAATCTCCACAGAAACAGCTTCATCCACCGGGAGCGCCTCTTCCTGAATAGTCTCTTCAACAACCTCCGGAGTCTCTTCCTCGGTCAAATTTTTGCCGCAGTATGGACAGACCTTGAAGTCCTCCTGAATTTCGGCATTACAAAATTTACAATTCATGAGCAGCCTCTTTCTTTCCCATATAGGAATATAATACAGCAAGTTTATCACGTTCCTATTTAAAATGCAAGAATTTTCAAAATAAAATATTTGTGAACAGAAAAACCATTCAATAATCCTTGCAAAAGCAACAAAAAAATGCTATTATTTATTATTGAGATAGTTTAACCTGAGGAGCATTTCCATGAACACAAAAACAAGTGTAATTTCCCAGCAAGAATTGGATATTCAACTGGAATATTGTGATAAAAT
This sequence comes from Oscillospiraceae bacterium, assembly GCA_017516925.1. Taxonomy (GTDB): domain Bacteria; phylum Bacillota; class Clostridia; order Oscillospirales; family Oscillospiraceae; genus Faecousia. The sequence goes on from JAFXAQ010000061.1 coordinate 18,895, forward strand.
TTCTTATTATTGGCGCCAGCGTGATTGCGTCCCCTCAGCTTATGTGGAAACCTACGGCTGTCAGCAAAATGAAGCGGACTCAGAGCGTATTCGTGGTCTGTTATCCCAATGCGGCTATATAATTACCGACCGGGCGGAAGGTGCCGACGTGGTGGTTATGAACACCTGCGCCATCCGTGAGCATGCCGAGCAGCGTGTCTTCGGTAATCTGGGTGCACTGACCCACACCAAGCGCCGCCATCCCCGACAAAAGATTTTTCTTTGCGGCTGCATGGCAGGGCAGGAGGCGGTTGTGGACCGAATCAAAAAAAGCTTTCCTCACGTAGACGGTGTGTTTAACACCCATCATCTATGGCAGTTTCCGGAAATCTTACACCGGGTACTGACCCTGGGAAAGCGCACATTCTTTGTAGAAGACGAAGCCGGTTCCATTGCAGAGGGGCTTCCCCAGCTTCGGGACAGCAGTCTCAAGGCTTGGGTATCCATAATGTATGGCTGCAATAATTTCTGCACTTACTGCATCGTTCCTTATGTGCGCGGACGGGAACGCAGCCGTAAAAGCGATGATATTCTCAAAGAGTGCCAGGATGTTATTGCGCAAGGCGCAAAGGAAATCACCCTTTTGGGACAGAATGTAAACTCCTACGGCAAGGATTTGGAAGAGAATATTGATTTTTCTGACCTTTTGCAGAAAATTGCGGAAATCCCCGGCGATTTCCTCATACGCTTTATGACCAGTCACCCCAGAGATGCAGGCAAGAAATTATTTGATACCATGGCTGCCAACCCCAAAATTGCCAAGCAGCTGCACCTTCCCTTCCAATCCGGCTCCAGCCGTGTGCTGAAGGCAATGAACCGGCATTATGACCGGGAAAAATATCTGGAGCTTGTCAGCTATGCCAAGTCTGTGATGCCGGAGCTGGTGCTGACCTCCGATGTGATCGTGGGCTTCCCCGGCGAAACCGAAGATGAATTCGAAGAAACTATTTCCCTGATCGAGAAGGTTCGCTATGATGCGCTATTCACCTTCATCTTCTCTCCCAGGGGCGGTACCCCGGCAGCCTCTATGATTGACCCCACACCAAAGGAAGAAAAGAACCGCAGATTCGATAGGCTTTGCCAAGTGCAAAATGCCATTTCTGAAGAAATTCACAAAGAGTATATCGGCAAAGCGTTACGCTGTCTGGTAGACGGTACCGACGCAGACCTGCTGACCGCACGCACCGAGGGCGGTCGATTGGTTCGTTTCCCCGGCAACCGGGAATTGGTTGGGAGCTTTGCCCTGATTAGAATTACCGGAGCAACTACCTGGAGCTTGACAGGAGAGCTTGCCTGAAAGGATTTAAGATTATGGCAGAAAAGAAAAATGAGCCAACACCAATGAAAAAGCAATACAATGCCATTAAGGAGAATAACAAGGACTGTATTTTATTCTTCCGGCTTGGCGATTTTTACGAGATGTTCGACGAGGATGCCAAGCTTGCCGCCAAGGAGCTGGATTTGACCCTGACAACCAGAGACAGATCCAAGCCTAAAGAGGAGCAGTCCCCCATGTGCGGTGTTCCTTATCACTCGGTTGATGCCTACATCGCCAGGCTGATTGCCAAGGGCTACAAGGTTGCTGTCTGCGAGCAAATGGAAGACCCTGCTTCTGCAAAAGGCATTGTCCAGCGGGATGTCAGCCGCATTATTACACCGGGCACAGTAACAGAAAGCTGTATGCTGGACGAAACCAAAAACAATTATATCTGCTGTCTCTACGGAGAGGATGGAAGGTTTGGTCTGGCTTTTTGTGATGTATCTACCGGTGCATTTTATGTCACAGTTTGCGCAGATCCCCAGGCTGCTGCTTCTGAACTGGGCAGATTTGCGCCCACGGAGGTTATTCGTGGCGGACAGGATGTTTTGGACCCTGTTTTGCAGGATGCGATTTTTAACCGACTGAACTGCTGCGTGGATGAAAAAGCGCAGGAATTCTTTGATTTCACCAATTCCCAAGCATTGCTGGAAACCCATTTCGGTCTTCCGCTTGCGCAGCTGGGTTTGACAGGTCTGCAGTGCGCAACCATCGCTGCCGGCACCCTGCTAAAGCATCTGCAATTTGTGCAAAAAAATGATTTTGCCCATATCCGTCAGCTACAGTACTATTCATCCGGTGTCTTTATGGAGCTGGATATGGATGCCCGTAGAAATCTGGAGCTTATTGAGACAATGCGCTCCAAGGAGAAAAAAGGTACGCTGTTGTGGGCATTGGATAAAACAAAAACCGCTATGGGTGGCAGAATGCTGCGCAGCTGGCTGGAAAAGCCCCTTTTGGATGCGGCAGAAATCGGTCGCAGACATTCTGCGGTGGAAGAGCTTGTAAACAGCACCATTGTCCGTGGGGAATTAGCCGAGGCTTTGTCCGAGGTTTCTGACCTGGAACGGATTACCACCCGGGTTGTGACCGGTACTGTCAACTGCCGTGACCTGCTGGGGCTTGCCCGGGGTCTGCGTGCCCTGCCTACCATCAAGGCACGGCTGCAGGGTTGCGAATGCGCACTGCTGCAGCGGCTGGAGCAGGCTATCGACTCTTTGGACGACTGGGCGGACCGGATTGAGAACACCTTCGTGGACGATCCTCCCCTGACGATCCGGGAAGGCGGTATGATTCGCCCCGGCGCCAATGAGGATGCCGACCGTTTACGTGACATCATGAACGGCGGTGCCGGAACCATCGCTGCTATCGAAGCCTCCGAGCGTGAAAAGACAAACATCCGCACCTTAAAAATCGGCTATAACCGTGTATTTGGCTACTATATTGAGGTATCCAAGTCCTTTATCAATCAAGTTCCGGAGCACTATATCCGGAAGCAAACCCTGACCAATTGCGAGCGCTATATCACCCAGGAATTAAAGGAACTGGAAGAACAAGTACTTACCGCAAAGGACAGACTCACTGCGCTGGAATACCAGATTTTTACCAAGCTGCGTGAAGAGCTTGCGGCTCAGGCTTCCAGAATTCAGCTTTCTGCTGCGGCAGTTGCCCAGGCTGATGTGCTGTGCTCTTTGGCAACCATAGCTGTAAAGTGGGGCTATTGCCGTCCGGAAATAACGCTGGGAAATGAGATTTCCATTACCGACGGCCGTCACCCTGTGGTGGAGCAGATGCTGACAGATACCCTGTTTGTTCCCAACGACACAGACCTGGGTGCAAAGGACAATCAGGTTGCCATTATTACAGGACCCAATATGGCAGGTAAATCCACCTATATGCGGCAGGTGGCACTGATCGTGCTCATGGCGCAAATGGGCTCCTTTGTGCCTGCCCGCAACGCTAAAATCGGTCTTGTAGACCGGTTGTTC
>JAFXAQ010000062.1 GCA_017516925.1 Oscillospiraceae bacterium
AACAGTCATATGGGGGTACAGAGCGTAGTTCTGGAAGACCATTGCGATATCGCGGTCCTTAGGAGCTACGTCGTTGACCAAACGGTCGCCAACACGCAGTTCGCCGTCAGAAATTTCTTCCAGACCGGCAATCATACGCAGGGTGGTGGACTTACCGCAGCCGGAGGGTCCGACCAGAACGATAAATTCCTTGTCGGCAATCTCCAGGTTGAACTCCTGAACAGCGACAACGCCCTGCTCAGTGACCTGCAGCTTAGCCTTCTCTTCCTGGCGCTCCAGATAATGTGCGTAAGCGCCGGGGTCCTTCTTCTTCAGCTTCTCAAGAGTCTTTTCTTTCTTCTTGTTCTTCTTGATGTCGTCGCCGCTGAAGGGATAGACCTTCTTGATGTTTTTCAGGGATACACTTGCCATAGCTTCTTAACTCTAAGCACACGGAATCCTCGCGTGTACTCTCACCGCCGACCGGGTAAATACAGCCGGGGCATTACGACAGGTCTCCACACTGCCGCACCGTGAGTTGAACGGTTTTTCCTTTTTCCTCCTTTTGTGACATAAGGCTCCTAATTTAGTGGAGTAGGTTACCCTATGCCCGGATGTTATCAATGATACCATAAAATCCTCGATTCCGCAATGGTGAAATCATACAGATTTTGGTAACGGATTTTGTACAAATCGACGGATTTAAGCCAGCTGCAGGCTGCCGTCCGGGTTTACAGCCAGGGTGCTGCTGTAATAGGTCTGCATAGCCCGGGTCAAATAGTCGCAATCCTTGACACCGGCGGTTTCCCAGGCGGAGTGCATTGCCAGCTGGGCAAGCCCGATATCCGCTGTAGGCACCGACACATTTCCCATAGAAATGCTGCCCAGGGTGGAGCCGCCGGGCAGGTCTGCCCGGTTATAATAGGTCTGCACCGGCACCTGTGCTTTTTGGCAAACCTGACGGAGTACCGCCGCCCCCACGCCGTCTGTGGCGTAACGCAGATTTGCATTGAATTTCAGCACCACACCGCCGTTTACCACCGGCGCATTGGTGGCGTCACTGAGCTCCGGGTGGTTGGGGTGCAAAGCGTGGGCATTGTCCGCCGAAATCATAAAGCTGTTTGCCAGCATCGTGTCCGGCTGGCAACCCAGCGCGTCACAGATACGGTCAACCGTCCGGGCAAGGAGCTGAGAGCCTGCCCCCTGGCAGGAGGAGGAGCCTACCTCCTCGCTGTCAAAGACGCACAGCACCGGGATATCCCCGCTTTCCTCTGCCTGCAAAAAGCCCTGAGCGCAGCCCCAGACGCACTGCAAATCATCCAGCGCCTGGGCGGAAATGAATTCCTCCTCCACGCCCCACACTGAGGCATTCTGCCGGACATACAAATATAAATCGTGACCGAGGATTTTGCCGCCTGCGGCTTTTTCCAGCGCCGCCCACAGTTTTTCCTTTGCGCCTTCTGTGCCTGCCAAAGGCAGGGTGTCCACTGCCGGGTTCCAGGCATAGCCCTCATTGACCTTCCGGTTCATATGGATTGCCACATTGGGAATCAGCAGCAAATCCCGGTCAATATCCACCAGACGGCTTTTTACACCCTTTTCCGTTTCCACAATCACCCGACCGGCAATGGAAAGGGGTCTGTCCAGCCAGGTGGAAATCACCATACCGCCGTACTTTTCCGTGGCAAGCCGGGTATATTTCCCCACCAGCTCACCGTTTTCCTTCACCCGGAAGGTGGGTCTGTCTGCGTGGCTGGCGGTAAACAAAAAGCCCCGGGCAGGCTCCGTCGGCACCCGGAAAGCAAGCAGCGCACTGCCGCCCCGGGTCAGGTAATACTTCCCGCCGGGGGTAAGAGACCATTTTTCCGTCTCCTGCAGGCAGGTATACCCCGTCTGCTGCAAAGTTTCTTCCAAATATGCCACGGCATGATACACGCTGTGAGAATAGTCTAAAAACGCTTTGAGCTCTTTCATAGGCAGCCTCCATCTCATCGTAAATGCTTTTCTTTATTTTACACCATTTCCCGGAAACCGTCAACACCGGCGCTGTTTCTAAAAAGTCGTTTTTCGTCGAAATGTTTGTTTTTCTCCTGTTTTTGCGGAATTTGACGGAATTTGTCGAGCGATTCTTTTTGATTTTTCCTTGCAAATAAGTCCAGCATATGCTAAATTATATTTGTCGCAGCACCGGGGATTGATTTTGAATATGTCAGGAGAGGAAGTTATGGACAATCACACCACAGTTATTATTGCAGATAACACAGAAGAATTTTGCGCCAGCTTAAATGTGGCGCTCAAGCGTGCGGAGGGCTTTCAGGTAGTGGGAACTGCCAGTGATGGGGAGCAAGCCATTCGCATGGTGCAGGACAAGCACCCGGATGTGCTGGTTCTGGATCTGATGCTGCCCAAGCAGGACGGGCTGAGCGTGCTCAAGGCCATTTCCGCAATGGAGCGCAAGCCGGTCACCTTGGCTACATCCCGCTTTATCACCGATTATGTGGCCAATGCCGCCGCCAATCTGGGGGTGCGGTATCTGATGCTGAAGCCCTGCGATATGGGCACTCTGGTGGCGCATCTGGAGGAAATCCGGGGCTGCCGCAACCAAAAGCCCGCACCCAGAGGCACCACCAATATTGAGAGTATGGTCACCAGCATCATCCACGAAATCGGCGTTCCCGCCCATATCAAGGGCTATCAGTATTTGCGGGAGGCGATTATCATCGCCGTGAACGATATGGATGTCATCAATGCCATCACCAAGGTGCTTTACCCCCAGGTGGCAAAAACCTTCCAGACCACCCCCTCCAGAGTGGAGCGGGCTATCCGCCATGCCATTGAGGTGGCATGGGACCGGGGTGATTTGGATACCCTGCAGCGGTTCTTTGGCTACACGGTTTCCAACACAAAGGGTAAACCTACCAACTCGGAGTTTATTGCCCTCATTGCCGACAAGCTGCAGCTGCAGCTCAAAGGCACCGGTGCTATAGCTTAAAAAACAGCCTTGCGGATAACATTTCCGCAAGGCTGTTTTCTATGATTATTTTCCATTGACAGACTTCCGCCGCACCACTATAATATACTTGTCTATAGAAAATACAAAGGCAGTTTTGCCTGTCAGGAGGATTATTATGAACGAATTACAGAAGAAAATCGGCGAAATCGGCGTTGTGCCGGTGATCAAGCTGAACAACCCCACCCGGGATGCCAAGCCCCTGGCTGACGCCCTGTGCGCAGGCGGTGTGCCTGTGGCGGAAGTGACCTTCCGGGCTGCCGGCGCTGCCGATGCTATCCGGATTATGCGGGAAACCCACCCGGAAATGCTGGTGGGCGCAGGCACTGTGCTCAATGAGCAGCAGGTGGACGAGGCTATTGCCGCCGGTGCTTCCTTTATTGTCACCCCCGGTCTGGACATTGACATTGTGAAGTACTGCCAGGCAAAGGGCATTACCATCTTCCCCGGCTGCACCACCGCCACCGACTACCATGCCGCTTACCGGCTGGGTCTGGAGGTGCTGAAGTTCTTCCCTGCTGAGCAGTCCGGCGGTCTGGACAAAATTAAGTCTATGTCCGCACCCTTCCCTATGTTCAAGGTGATGCCCACCGGCGGTATCGGTCTGAAGAATTTGGCTACCTATGCGGCAAGCAAGGTCATTTGCGCCTGCGGCGGCAGCTATATGGTCACTGCGGATTTGATTGACAACGGCAAGTGGGACGAAATCACCGAGCTGTGCAGAAAGTCCGTGGAAATCGTCAAGGAGGCAAGAGCCTAATGGAAGATAAGGAGCTGCTGCAGGAGGAAGAAACCTCCATTATCACCTTCGTGGATGAAAACGGCGAAGAAATCCAGATGGAATATCTTGATTGCATCGAGTTCGGTGGCAAGGAATACCTGGCGCTGCTTCCCACGGAAGAGGGCAGCAACGAGGTGGTCATTCTGGAGATTGAGCCCATCGACGAGGAAAACGAAAATTATATCACCGTGGAGGACGATGCCGTTCTGGATGCGGTGTATGACATTTTCAAGGACCGCTTCAAGGACGTTCTCACATTCGAAGACTAAATGCAAAAACCGGACTGGTGACAGTCCGGTTTCTTTTTAAAACTTAGAGCAGCCTTCGCAGTTGCCGTGGGGCTTGAGCTGCAGCTCCTGATTTTTGATGCTCACCGTGGTACAGGGGGGCACAGATTTGGTGATAAAGGCGCTGGCGCCGATGACGCAGCCCTGACCAATCACCGTTTCACCGCCCAAAATGGAGGCATTGGCATAAATGGTCACGTTGTCCTCAATGGTGGGATGGCGGCGCTTGCCTCGGAGGCTCTGTCCGCCCCGGGTAGACAGACCGCCCAGGGTAACGCCCTGATAAATCTTCACGTTCTCACCGATGACCGTGGTTTCGCCAATGACAATACCGGTGCCGTGGTCGATAAAGAAGTATTTCCCCACGGTTGCGCCGGGATGGATATCGATTCCGGTGACGCTGTGGGCATATTCGGTCATAATCCGGGGAAGCATAGGAACACCCAGCAAATACAGCTCATGGGCAAGGCGGTATACCGTAATGGCATATAACCCCGGGTAGGAAAATACAATCTCCGCCATACTGGTGGCTGCCGGGTCGCCGTCGTAAGCCGCCTGCAAATCCGTCTGCACCAGCGCCCGGACCTGGGGAATTTTCCCCAAAAACGTCAGGCAGGTCTGTCTGGCATCCGCCTCGGTGCGTCCATCCTCCTGAAACACCAGAGAAATCTGCTTGCTTAAATTGTACATCACATCTTCTATCAGCATAGAAAGATTGTGCTTGGCGTTGTAGACCCGGAAATTTTTCTCCCGGAAATAGCCGGGGAACACAATCCGGCGCAGCTTTTCCAGTGCGTCAATCACTGCGTCCTTATCCGGCTGCCGGGAGGCTTCCATTTGGTCAATCTCCCGGTTTTTCCGGTAGTCCGCCAAAATGTCGTCTACCACCGCTTCAATTTGCTTTTCCAGTTTTTCCAAAGCGCTCACCTCACTGTTTGAATGTTTTATACCACACCTGCCAACTTTTGTCAACACATTGACAAATGCACGGTTCCGGGGTTATAATTTCTGAAAAGGAGGTCTTTTTATGGCACGTATTTATTCCTCTGCGCTGGCGCTTGTAGGGCAAACGCCGCTGGTGCAGCTGCAAAGCATAGAAAAAAGTCAGGGCTGCTTTGCCCGTCTGCTGGTGAAGCTGGAGGGGAAAAACCCCGGGGGCTCCGCCAAGGACCGGATTGCCCTGTCTATGATTTTGGATGCGGAAGAAAAGGGGCTTTTGCAGCCCGGGGGCGCCGTGATTGAGCCCACCTCCGGCAATACCGGCATCGGTCTTAGTATGGTCTGCGCCTGCCGTGGGTACCGGGCTATCATCGTGATGCCCGATACGATGAGTGTAGAACGGCAGAAGCTGATGAAGGCTTACGGGGCGGAAGTTGTGCTGACCCCGGGGGCGCTGGGTATGCAGGGGGCTATTGAGAAAGCAGAGGCTTTGCAAAAAGAAATCCCCGGCAGCACCATTGCCGGGCAGTTTGAAAACCCTGCCAATCCTCAGGCCCACTGCGCCGCCACAGGTCCGGAAATCTGGCAGGACACAGACGGTCAAGTGGATGTTTTCGTCGCCGGTGTGGGCACCGGCGGCACCCTCACCGGTGTGGGACAGTACCTGAAGGCGCAAAAGCCCCAGGTGCAGGTGGTGGCTGTGGAGCCGCAGCGCTCCCCCCTGCTGTCCGGAGGTGTGGCAGGCAGCCACGGCTTACAGGGCATTGGGGCGAACTTCATCCCGGCTGTGCTGGACAGAACCGTTTATGACCGGGTGCTGACCTGCACGGAAGAAGACGCATATAAAGCCACCAGGCTGTTAGCTCAGCAAGAAGGGATTCTGGCAGGTATCTCCTCCGGTGCGGCGCTGCACGCAGGCATTGCCCTTGCCCGTCTCCCGGAAAATGCCGGTAAAACCGTAGTCGTCTTGCTGCCTGACACCGGTGAACGATATCTTTCTACGGACTTATTTGGATAAAAAGCACCCCGGAAAAATTTCTTCCGGGGTGTTTTGATTTAATCATCTGTTCTTGTGATTCTCGCTCCCAAAGCGGTGAACTTTTCAATGATATTTTCGTAGCCACGCTCCACAAAGTGCACATTGCGCACTGTGGTTTTTCCCTCAGCAACCAAGCCGGCAATAATCAGCGCCGCGCCTGCCCGCAAATCGTGGGCGCAAACCTCCGTACCATGGAGCTTTTCCGTTCCGGTGACGATGGCAGTCTTGCCGTTAACGAGGATTTCCGCCCCCATATCCTGAAGCTCTGTGCAATAGCCAAAGAACCGGGTTTCGTACACATTCTCCGTCAGCCTGCTGACACCGTCAGCCAGCGCCATACACACACATATCTGCGCCTGCATATCCGTGGGAAAGCCGGGATAGGGGCGAGTCTTTACCGTGGTATTGCGCAGGCGACCCTCGCTGCGAATCCGGATGCAGTCATCATAATTGATGACCTTGGCACCCATTTCCTGCAGCTTGGAGGTGATACACTCCATATGCTTGGGGATAACATTTTTCACCAGCACGTTGCCGCCGGCTGCCGCCACCGCCGCCAAATATGTACCTGCCTCAATCTGGTCCGGGATAATTGCATAGCTGCCGCCGTGCAAGCGCTCCACACCACGAATCTTCACCGTGTCTGTACCGGCGCCGGAAATCCGGGCGCCCATAGTATTGAGGAAGTTTGCCAAGTCAACGATATGGGGCTCCTTGGCTGCGTTCTCAATCACCGTCTGACCGGGAAGCAGGGTCGCCGCCATAATGATATTCACTGTGGCGCCCACGCTGACCACGTCCAGGCTGATACGGCTGCCGCAGAGACCGTCCTCACCGGCAGCAAGGTTTACATAATCTTCCGTCTCCTCCACATCCGCACCCAGCGCCCGGAAGCCCTTGATATGCTGGTCAATGGGGCGGGAGGCAAAGTTACAGCCACCGGGCAGCGCCACATTGGCTTCCCCGAAGCGGCTGAGCAATGCGCCCATCAGGTAATAGCTGGCACGCATTTTCCGCACCAGAACCGGGTTCGGGGTGGTTTTGGTAATCTGGGTGCAGTCCAGACGCACTACACCGGGCGCTTCCCATTCCACCTGGGCGCCCATATCCTGCAAAATATCCAGCAGGATGCGCACATCGGAAATATCCGGCACATTTTCCACCCGGCATTTACCAGCCACCAGAAGGGCTGCAGGCAAAATCGCCACCGCCGCATTTTTTGCGCCGCTGATGGTGACCTCGCCGGACAGGGGTGTACCGCCTATAATTTCATATTTAGCCAAGGGAGAACAACTCCTTGCAAATTACTTTTTAAGCAACTAAATTATAACATACACAGATTGTTATGTAAAGTATAAATTTGCGTCCGTTATCGCCGTAATCCCTTGGGATAATGGTTTTTCAGAACGTTTCCATCACCTTTTGCCCAGCCAAGGGTGTAGCCGTCCACGGTTACCAGACACCAGCCTTTGACATTGGAGGGTAGTGTTTCCCCGTGGAGGTACCTGGAAATTTCCGGACTTTCTGCTGTATAATCCTGCATATTTTTTATCTTTTTCAGCCACAGCGCCAGTGCGTGTGCCGGTTCAAACCGGTCCTTTTTCACCTCGCCCAGCTCCAGACCCGGACGTAGCACCCTGACCCCCCGGATATCCGGCAGCTGCAGGGGTGCCCAATACAGGCTCTGTCCGAATTGCAGCAGCTTTCCCTCCGGTAGCGTAATGTCCAGCTGCTTTGCAAATTCCTGCCAGGGCTTGGGGGGCTTTTCTCCGGCTGTGCAGGCAACTTCTGCGCTGTCCTCACCGCCTTTGCGCAGAACAGCGGCAAAGTGCCCCTCACCCCGGAGTTTATGGGGCCAGAGCCGGTACATCCCAGGCTGGGTTTCCGTAAAACAGGGGGCATCGATATGCTCCAGGGTAAACTCCGGATGGCTTTCCAAAAACCGGGTGACTGTCTCCTCATTCTCCTCCGGAGCAAAGGTACAGCTGGAATACACCAGCCGTCCGCCGGGTCGCAGCAGCTGGGCGCCGCTGTGGAGAATTTCTCCCTGACGACGGGCGCACATTGCCACCGTGTCCACGCTCCAGTCCGTTACCGCTGCCTCCTCCTTGCGGAACATCCCTTCCCCAGAGCAAGGAGCGTCTATGAGCACCTTATCAAAATAGCCCCGGTAGCGCTTTGCCAGATTTTGCGGGTGCTCATTGGTGGTAAGGGCATTGGCAACCCCCAGGCGCTCAATGTTGCGGCTGAGTATTTTGGCACGTTTGGGGTTGATTTCATTGCAAAGCAGGAACCCCTCCCCCGCCATACGTCCTGCAATCTGGGTGGTTTTCCCCCCGGGAGCAGCGCACAAATCGCAGACACATTCTCCGGGTTGGGGGGCAAGCAGCGTAACCGGCGCCATTGCGCTGGCCTCCTGTAAGTAGTATACGCCAGCCTCGTGATATGGGTGCAACCCCGGGCGGCTGTCCGGGTCATAATAATAGCCCAGCTTTTCCCAAGGCACATTCTCCCGGACAAAGGGCAGCCGGGGCAGCTCCCCTTTTAATGGATTAAACCGCAGCGCCACCGCCCGGGGACGTTCCAGACTTTCCAAAAAAGCCGGGTATTCCGCCCCCAGCTGTTGTTTCATTCGTTGCAAAAAAGCTTCCGGCAGCATCGCTCCACGCCCCTTTCGTTTTCTTTATCATACCACAAATCGGTTTCAGAGTAAAGACAGTTAGAAATTTAGAATTTAGAGTAAGGAACAGATTGCCACAGCTTGCTCGGCAAGCCGTGGCAATGGCAGGGGAAATTAACAATAAAAAAGAGAACCTCGGAGAGAGACACTTCGTAAAGAAGTGGTCTCTTTTTTTATCTCTACAAAACAAATGACACTTTACACAATTTTTGTGAAAGTGCCATAGTGGGTTACATGCTTTGAGAAAAGTAATAAAAAACAATGTTTCTTTTTCGGTCGGTAAAGTTATATTGCAAACTAAAAGTTTGCAGTGATATTTTTGTCAAAGGGCAAAAGTGATATGAAAACCTATCGGTTTTCGTGATATTATATTCGCCTTAAAACTGTCCGAAGGACAATATCACTATGCATTGCATAATAACACTGCGAAGCAATATCACTCGCCGTAAGGCGAATATAACTGAGGCGCACTTCCTTACGGAGTGCGCCTCGATGAGGTTCTCTTTTTTTAATCCAATTAACCCTTCAAAGAGCCGAGCATAACGCCGCCCTTGAAAGCCTTCTGCACAACAAAGTAAGCTGCGATAGCAGGGACAGAGGAAATGATAATCAGCGCATAGCGCACATTTTCCAAGCCCTGGTCAGCCATCTGCTGATACAGAGGAGGCATATTGCCAGTTTCAGACATCTGCGCCGCGGTGGAAGCTGCCGTCATAATGGGACGGAGCACCAGCTGCAGGGGGAACAAATCCTTATTACGCAGGTAAATCATAGCGGTGAAGTACTCGTTCCAGGAGCCGACCATTGCGTACAGCGCCAGAACAGACAGAGTTGCCTTTGTCAGGGGCATCACAATGTTCAGCACCGTATAGAAGTGGTTTGCACCGTCGATACGGGCAGCATCCAGCAGGTCCTCAGGCACGTTGGACTTAATCGCGGTACGGAGCATCAGCATATGGGATACGGAGATGTTACCGGACAGCAGAATAGCCCAGATGTTATCGTACAAACCCAGGTTACACTTCAGGATGTAGCAGGGGATCAGACCTGCGCCAAAGCGGGTGATGATGTAGATATACCAGGTGGTGAAGCTTCTGCCCTGGAAGTAGCGACGGGACAGGGGGTATGCCACCACGATGGTACAGAAGGTCTGGAAGACCAGGTCAACACCGGTGTAGAAAATAGAGTTACGGTAACCGACCCAAACAGCCTTATAATTCAAAACGAAGTCATAAGCCTGCAAGCAGGGCTCCACCGGCCACAGCACAACAAGACCAGCTTCCAGTGCTCTGGAGGAGGAGAAGGATGCGGAAATAACGTAAATCAGGGGGTAAGCCACGATGAGACACAGGAAGACCAGAATAGCGCCGGTAACAATATCCAGCACGTGGTCGGCCCGGGTGTCATGAATTTTCGTGCTCTTCAATTTTGTCTTAGCCATAATACACCCTCCTTAGAACAAAGCGATTTCGCCGTCGGTAAGGGTGGATGCAATCCAGTTGGCAAGACAGGTCAGTCCAAGAGAAATCACAGATTGCAGCAGGCCAACGGCAGAGCCGAAGGACATATTACCGGTACGGATACCTTGCTTATACACGTAAGTGGAAATCAGCTCGGATTTCACAGTGTTGGTGCTGCGCTGCATCAGGTAAGCCTTCTGGTAACCAACAGACAGCAAGCCGGAGCACTGCATAATCAGCATCAAGCCAACGGTGGGCATAATGGTGGGCAGGTCGATGGCGAAGATACGGCGCAGACGGGAAGCGCCGTCCAGCTTTGCAGCCTCGTGGAGCTCCTCGGGAACACCGGACAGGCAGGACACGTACAAAATAGAGCCCCAGCCCACACCCTGCCAGATACCGGACCAGATGTACAGGTGACGGAAGGCATCGGCAGAGGCACGGATGTCCTCAGCCTGGGTGATGCCCAGCATTCTGTAGAAAGCACCCAGCAAGCCGGAAACAGGGTTCAAAATAGAGTTCAGAATACCCATCATAACCACAAGGGAAATGAAGTGGGGCATATAAGACAGGTTCTGGGCGAACTTCTTCAGCTTCTTGCCCTGATGCACGTGGATAACCAGCGCCAGAACGATGGGCATGGGGAAGCTGACAGCCAGAGAATACAAAGACAGCGCCAGTGTATTCCAAACAATGTTGGGCCACAGATAGTAGCCGAAGAATTGGGTAAAGTGCTCCAGACCAACCCAGTCACTGCCCCAGATGCCCTTACGGGGAGAGTACTCCTTGAAGGAAATCTGGATGCCGTACATAGGCAGGTAGGAGAAGACGAAGATGTAAATCACAGGAATGGCAATCATCAGGTACAACTGCCAGTCGCGGATGAAGTTATGGGCAAAACGGCGGAAGCCCTTCTTGGGAATCAGGGTCTCCTGCTTTGCCACAGCAGTTTTTGCCATAGCCGGTTCATTCCTTTCTCATTTTTCATAATCGGTGGCAAGCCGGGGTCTCCCCCGGCTGCCGTTTTTCTCATCGCAAATTATAAACAGGAATTAGTCGAACCGGGCAGTACGGTCGTAAGCATCCTGGGCGTAGTCCAGAACAGCCTGCAGACCGTGCTCATACAGGGTGTCAATGTAGGTCTTCCAAACCTTATCGTCGTTGATATCCAGCTTGCCGGTGATAAAGTCGGTCATACACTTGCTGCGGTAATCGTCCACGTTGGTACGCTCCATTGCAACCTTCTCCTGCTCCTCAGCGGTGGTGGTGAAGGGACGGGCAATCAGCTCGGTGGGGTTGGACTTTTCAGCTTCCTCAAACAGCTTGTAAGCGTCGGCGTGGAGCTTAATACGCTTTGCGTAGAAGGAATCGGACTCAGCGGTCAGCTGGGCGGTCTCACACTCAGCGTACACGTTCAGCGCGCACATGCTGGGCCAACGGCAGGTGTTCTGCATCTTGATGGGGTCAGAGTACAGCTTGTAGGTAGCGGGCAGGTCCATATCGGACTTAGCGCCCTCATCGGGCATATCCCAGTTCACACCGAACTCGCCGTAGCGCTGACGCATAGAGCCTTCCCAGCTCCACAGGGTCATCAGCACCTCGAAAGCCTTGTCACGCTTGCCTTCAGCACAGTTTTCAGTGATCCAGGTACTCTTGGAGACGGACATATCGGCGCGGGTAGCGTAGCCCCAGGTCTTCAGAGGCTCGTACTGGTCAATAACGGGGTTGTTGTTCTGGATATGAACAGTCAGGTGACCCAGGAAGATACCGCAAAGAGCAGTACCGTTGGTGGGGGTGGTGATGGACTTCTCCAAGCCGGAGAACAGCATATTGGTCAGCAAGCCTTCTTCGTACAGCTCATTGACCAGGCTCAGGCCTTCACGGTAGCCGTCGGTGGTGTAGGGAACATAAATCTTATTGTTCTCGTCTGCCATCCAGATACGGTTATGGTTCCAGTAGGTGCACATATTCATCAGCCAGGAAACCACGTTTGAGCACATACCGGAGTTAGTGCCGTACAGAGGAATTTCGTCAGCCATGCCGTTGCCGTTGGGGTCCTTGGTCTTGAATGCCTTCAGGACAGTCTTCAGCTCTTCGGTGTTGGTGGGCTTTTCCAGACCCAGCTTGTCCAGCCATTCCACGTTGATCCAAGCCAGGGAGTCCAGCTTATCAATCAGAGAGGTCTCAACACAGGGAACAGTGTAGATGGCCTCAGTCACGGGGTCCTGAATCTTGGTGATGACCAAACGCTGCTGGTCTTCGGTCAGCTCAGTGGTAATACGGTCCCAGAAAACCTTGGAAGCGCCTTCCTTGTCTGCGAAGTAATCCTGCAGGTCGATGATGTAGCCGTCCTTGCCGTAACGGTTCAGCACCTTGTCGCCCAGTTCAACGCCGATAACGATATCGGGCAGCTCCTGACGGGCGGCGATCGCGGTGGAAATCTGAGTGGGAACGTCGGTACCACCGGCAAATTCCATAAACTCGATATCCACGTTACAAGTCTCTTCGACCCACTTGGTCAAAGCATTGTTGTCCAGATCCATAATCATGGCATCTGCTCTCACACCGATGGTCAGCTTGGTCTTACCCTCAGCAGTCAGGAAGCCCTTGTTGTCCTCATCGGTGTAGGCACCGGTCTTGACACAAGCACACAGGCTCAGGACAGTCACCAGTGCAAGTACGATTGCGAGTAACTTTTTCATTTTTTTCCTCCTTAAATTTTATGTGTTAGGCACTTGGGCCTTTACATACGGATCGTGACAGGGCAGAATATCCCCACTGCCACGTACTTAAGTTTACCACTTTTGGAAGACAATTGCAACAGAGCATTTCGCACAAATTCTTGCGCTAAAAATTGACATATTGCACAAAAGATTTGTGAATGTCCACCATCAATTGACTTTTGTGCGCCTCCGTGGTAAGATTTCACAGAATATAATAAGGAAAGAGGTAGCGTTTATGAAAAGCAAATGGTGGCAGGAGGCGGTCGTTTACCAAATCTACTGCAAAAGCTTCTATGACAGCAACGGTGACGGCATCGGCGATTTGCCCGGTGTGATGGAAAAGCTTCCCCAGTTAAAGGAATTGGGCATCAACTGTATCTGGTTCACCCCTATTTACACCTCCCCCCAGGTAGACAACGGCTATGATGTTGCCGATTATAAGGATATCGATCCCGCCTACGGCACACTGGAGGATTTTAAGCGTCTTCTGGATATGGCCCACAGTCTGGGCATTAAAATTGTGATGGATATGGTGCTGAACCACTCCTCTGATAAGTGCCGCTGGTTCCAGGAGGCAAAAAAATCCCGGGACAACCCCTACCGGAACTACTACATCTGGCACGACGGCAAGCCCGATGGCTCCGAGCCCAACAACTGGGGCAACTATTTCTATGAGGGCAAGGGCTCTGCCTGGGAATGGGATGAGAACACCCAGCAATACTATCTGCACTACTATTCCAAGCATATGCCCGACCTAAACTGGGAATACGAGCCTCTGCGCCAGGAAGTATATGCAATGATGCGCTGGTGGCTGGATATGGGCGTGGACGGCTTCCGTCTGGACGTGATCACCAGCCTGAAAAAGCCCGAGGGCTTCCCGGATTACCCCGGTCAGCTGGAGGTCAACGGCTACGCCATCGGCAGAGAGCAGCGGTGCAACGTTCCCGGCATTCACGAGATCATTCAGGAGATGAACCGGGAGGTTTTCTCCAGATATGACTGTATGACCGTGGGCGAGGCGTCCCGGGTCAACTCCGTCACCGGTGCAGACTACATCCGGGCTGACCGGAAGGAGCTGGACAGCCTGTACCACTTTGACATCTGCCACCGTCTGCCCAAGCCCCCCACAGTTCTGGAGTACAAGCAGGCGCAGATGCGCTGGTACAAAACCTTGGAAAATAACGCGTGGCTTGCCCAGCACCTGAGCAACCACGATTACCCCCGGCAGGTTTCCCGGTTCGGCGATGACACGACCTACCGGGTAGAAAGTGCCAAAATGCTGGCAACCCTGACCCACACCATGCCCGGCACCCCCTATGTGTATCAGGGCGAGGAAATCGGTATGACCAACGTGGAATTCCCCACCATCGAGCAGTACAACGACCCCTATACCGTGGGTCAGTATCACGCATTGACCAAGGCCGGTGAGCCGGAGGAAACGGTTTGGGCAAAGCTGCGACCCATCAGCCGGGACAACCCCAGAACCCCCTACCAGTGGGACGACAGCGAAAATGCCGGCTTTACCACCGGTAAGCCCTGGCTGGAGGTCAACCCCCGGTACAAGGAAATCAACGTGGTCGCTGACCGGGCAATGGAAAACTCCATTTTTGCCTATTACCAGAAGCTGATTGCCTTGCGCAAGGAAAACCCGGCAATGGTCAACGGCACTCTGGAAATGCTGCTGCCGGAGCATCCGGAAGTGGTGATGTACTTAAGAAAGACCTGCCGCCAGACCCTGTTGGTGGTGTGCAACTTCTCCGGCAAGGAAATCCGGGTGGAGCTGCCTGCGGAGGTGAAAGCCCACGGCTGGCAGAGAATCCTCACCAACCGGGAGGATACTATCCCCTCCCTGGAGCGCAGCCGCTGGCTCCCCTGGGAAGCGGAAATTTACGAGCTGCGCTGTTAAAAGAATTTACGGATTGCCAACCCCTGGCAATCCGTTCTTTTTCCCTTGACGATTCTAAAAAAGTATGGTAACATAGATTGCACGCCGGCATGGTGGAATAGGTAGACACAAGGGACTTAAAATTCCTCGGACTAAACATCCGTACCGGTTCGATTCCGGTTGCCGGCACCAAAAATCCCGTTCTCATAAGAGAACGGGATTTTTGCTCATATTCTTATGTTGACTTAGTTTATGCTTTGTGCTATAGTTCTCAAAAAGGAGTGGTTGCTATGAAAACACTGCTACAAGGCCGAAAGCTTCCGGAATTGAAGTCCCGGGAGGAAATGCTGGATATTCTGCAATCTCAGGTGTACGGTTATCTGCCGGAAAAGCCGGCGCAGATGCAATTTGAGGTGGTGCAAAAAAATGCCATCGGCAATTTTTGCGCCGGTACCGCCCGGTGCACCCAGCTGCGGGCGATTTGCACGCTGACTGACGGCAAGGTCTTCTCCTTTCCCTTTCAGGCATCTTTTCCCACGGACGGAGAAAAGCATCCTTTTTTCATTTTGATCAGCTTTCTGGGAGAAAATCCCAACAAATATCTGCCTGCGGAGGAATTGATTGACGCAGGCTTCGCCGTGCTGCATTTCGACTATCGGGATGTGGCTGCGGACAACCGCAACTTCTCCACAGGGCTTCCCGGTGTAATCTTTGACGGCAGAGAACGTCAGGGCTCCGACCCGGGCAAAATCGCTATGTGGGCATGGGCTGCCCACCGGGTAATGGACTATGCCCAGACCCGGGGCGATGTGCTGGATTTAAGCCGGGGCTGTGTCTGCGGACACTCCCGCTTGGGCAAAACCGCCCTGCTGGCTGCCGCCACCGACACACGCTTTGCCTATGCCTACTCCAACGACTCCGGCTGCTGCGGCGCTGCCATCTCCCGGGGCAAGGCGGGGGAAACCACGAAGAAAATCTGGGAGACCTTCCCCTACTGGTTCTGCCCCAATTTCGCAGGCTGGGCAGGCAGAGAGCAGGAAATGCCCTTTGACCAGCATTATCTGCTGGCCTGCATTGCCCCGAGAAAGGTGCTGGTGGGCAGCGCCTCGGAGGACCTCTGGGCAGACCCGGTTGCGGAGCAGCTGTGCGTGATGGCTGCCGCCCCTGCCTTTGGCACAACGCTGGATTTTGAAAAGCCCGCAGAAATCGGCGAGGCTTTCCTTTCCCAAAACCCGGGCTATCATCTGCGCAAGGGCGCCCACTATTTCAGCCGCCACGACTGGCACCGGCTAATGGAATTTATCCAACTACATAGCTAACTAAAAAGCTCCCGCCTTGAAAAGGCGGGAGCTTTTTGTTTTCAGAAACCTTCTTGCACACCACGCAAAAATGCGCGGGTCTTCTCGCTTTGGGGATTGTCAAAGACTTGCTCCGGTGTGCCGATCTCCTCGATCACTCCGTCGGTCATATAGATCACAACATCTGCAACCGATTTGGCAAACTCCATTTCGTGGGTGACCACAATCATAGTGTTGCCGCCGGTTTTCAGGTTGCGAATTACCCGCAGAACCTCCCCGGTGAGCTCCGGGTCCAGGGCGGAGGTGGGCTCGTCAAAGCACAGGATTTCTGGCTGCAGCGCCAGCGCCCGGGCAATGGCAACACGCTGCTGCTGTCCGCCGGAAAGCTGGTAGGGGTAGCTATCCATTTTATCCTGCAGACCCACCTGGGTCAAAAGCTGCTTACCCTGCGTTTCCAGCTGCTGGGGTGTTCCTTTTTTCAAAAGGGTGGGGGCAAGGGTCACGTTTTTCAGCGCCGTGTACTGGGGGAACAAATTAAAGTTCTGGAACACCAGCCCGAAATGCAGCCGGTTTTCCCGGATTTGCTCCTCGGTACAGCCCTCTGTCAGCAGGTGCTTGCCCCGGACAATAATCTCGCCGCTGTCCGGCTTTTCCAGAAAGTTCAGGCAGCGCAAAAGGGTGGTTTTACCGCTGCCGGAGGAGCCGATAATCGCCAGCACCTGTCCTTCTTCCAGGCTGAAGCTGACATCTTTGAGAACTTTGGTCTTACCAAAGTCCTTTTTAATATTTTTCACTTCTAAAACTGTCATAGCTTAACTCCTGAAATAGCTGAGTTTTTTCTCCGCCTTGGCAAACAGCACGGTAAGAATTCCGCTGAACACCAGGTAAAATGCGCCGGTGTAGAAAAGCGGCCACAGCATTCCTTTTTTAATAAAGGATTCGCCTGCCCAAATGATCTCATACACACTAATCACACGGGCCAAAGAGGTGTCCTTCACCAAGGTAATAATTTCGTTGCTCATGGGGGCCATGATCCGTTTGACCACCTGCAGCAGTACCACCTTAAAGAAGATCTGAGGCTTGGTCATACCCAGCACCTGTCCGGCTTCGTACTGGCCCTTGGAAATGCTTTCAATACCACCACGGTAGATCTCAGAGAAATAACAAGCATAGTTGATGGAAAAGGCAACGATGGTTGCCGTGAACCGGGGCATCGCCGGCAGCCCGAACAGCAGACCCGGACCATAAAAAATAACCATCAGCTGCAGCATCAGGGGTGTGCCACGAATGACCCAGATAATGCCCCGAAGCAGCCACTTCAGGGGCGCAAACCGGCTCATAGAGCCAAAACTGATCAAAAGTCCCAGCGGCAAAGCAAAAGCCAGGGTCAAGCCGAAAATTTTCAGACTTTCCCAGAAGCCTTCCAACAATTGCAGCGTTACAGGTAGAAACATAATGCACATCCTTACGCACACAAGCAGGGAGGAAAAAATCCTCCCTGCAAGGTGATTTTATTGTTATCTTATTTTGCCAGGGTCAGCTCGTACTTGTCAGCCAGAGCCTGCAGTGTGCCGTCTGCGATCAGCTTTGCCATAAAGTCATTGAACTTCGCGGTCAGGTCGGAGTCCTTACGGAAGGCAACGCCGTATTCTTCGCTGGTCAGGCTGAAGCCGGCGGCCAGGTCGGCATAGTCAGTGCCTTCACCGGTCATAGCGTTTGCCATGGTGATATCGATGACGCAAGCGTCAGAGGTGCCAGCCTTGACTTCCAGCAGTGCAGCAGCCTGGTCCTGAACAGCAATGATGTTCTTCACACCGGCAGCCTCTGCAGCATCCTGACCGGCAGAGCCGTTCTCAACTGCAACCGCCAGATCTGCGATGGAAGCTGCATCCTTGTAAGATGCGATCTTGTCGGCCTTCATAACCAGAACCTGCGCGTTCACAACGTAGGGGTTGGAAACGGAAGCGTTCAGCTTTGCTTCGTCGGTAATGGTCATACCGTTCCAGACAGCATCAATGTTCTTGGTTTCCAGCTCCACGAACTTCTTGCCCCAGTCAGCGATGACGAAGAACTCACACTCTACACCCAGCTCCTTGGCAAACAGCTGTGCAAACTCAGCATCAAAACCGGTCCATTCGCCGTTGTCATCCTTGTAGTCCATAGGAGCGTAGTCGGTGATACCAACGATCAGCTTGCCGTTGTCCTGAATGTAGGACAAGTCAGTAGCGGCAGCAGCGGTGGTGTCATCGGTAGCTGCGGTGGTGTCATCGGCAGCTGCGGTGGTATCGGCAGCGCCGTTGGAGGAGGCGCAGGCTGCGAAGCAGCTGACTGCCAGAACCAGGGTCATAAGAAGTGCGATTAGCTTTTTCATTTTGGTCAATTCCTTTCAAAGTTGTTTTATTTAGGATAGGCTCATTATACTTTACTTTGCTAAAGTTGTAAAGTGTTTTTTTGCATTTTTCTTAAGTTTGTGTACTATGCACAAAGACATTTGTGTGCAAAACAGAGTTATTAACATTTATTAACAGGTTATAAACAGGAAATCTCAAATTTTTTCATTTTATCTCACATATGCGGTTGATTTTTCCAAGAAAATGCAGTATCATATTTGTGCAAATCCGATTACAAGAAGGAGAAGTCAATATGATTATTACCCAAAAGAAACCCATCGAAGAAGTCATGGCGATGGTGGGCGAGGCAAAAACCGTGGCAATTGTCGGCTGCGGCAGCTGCGCAACTGCCTGTCAGACCGGCGGCGAGCCCCAGATTGCGGAGCTGACTGCTGTTCTGGAGCAGGCCGGTAAGAAGGTGGTCGCTACCACCGTTGCGGATTACTGCTGTATGAACCTGGGCGTCAAGGCCAAGATGAAGCCCATCAATGCCGCCAACCCCGACTGCGTCATTTGTATGAGCTGCGGCGACGGCGTACAGTGTGTTGCCAAGAATGCAGGCAATGCCCCTGTTTACCCCTCCAATGATACTATGTACTTAGGTGAAGCTGTCCGCTTCGGTGTCTGGGAAGAGGCCTGCCGCTTCTGCGGTCAGTGCGTGCTGGGTCAAACCGGCGCCATCTGCCCCATTACCCAGTGCGCCAAGAGCCTGGTCAACGGTCCCTGCGGCGGTCAGAAGAACGGCAAGTGCGAGGTCAATCCGGAGAACGACTGCGCCTGGATTAAGATTTACGAGCGCTTGCAGGCTACCAATCAGCTGGATAAGCTGATGCAGACCAGAGAGGATAAGGGCTACGAAAAGGTGGCTTATCCCAGAACCATCAGCTTGAGGGGGAAGAAATAATGAGTGTATTAAAAGAAGTACTGGAAGCCGGTAAATTTGGTGTTACCGCAGAAATGGCGCCCCCCAAGGGTTATGACTTTGCTGAGCAGATGGAGGCCGCAGAGGTTCTCCGGGGCAAGGTCCACGCTGTCAACGTCACCGATATGCAATCCGCTTGCCTGAAGGCTACCGGACTGGGTCTGTGCATCAAGCTGAAGCAAGCCGGTATTGAGCCGATTTTGCAGATGACCGGTCGTGACCGGAACCGTATGGCGCTGATGGGCGATGCGCTGGCAGCCGCCGGCTTCGGCATCGACACCATGCTGGCGCTCACCGGTGACCACCCTGTGGTGGGTGACTGCAAGAACACCAAGCCTGTGTACGATTTGGATTCCGTGGGCATTTTGAAGATGCTCTCCAAAATGGAAGAAACCGGCTGTGACTGCGGCGGCAACGAGATTGTGGGCGGCGCACCCAAGTTCTACAAGGGCGCAGCTGTTACCCCTCTGTACGACCCTATGTTCCTGCAGGTGAACAAGCTTCGCCAGAAGGTGGAAAACGGCGCTATGTACGTGCAGACCCAGGGCATCTTTGACCTGGATGTGCTGAAGCGGTTCATCGAGATGGTGGACAAGGCCGGTATCAAGGTGCACATTATGGCTGGCATCATTCCCCTGAAGGGTGCAGGCGGCGCCAAGTATATGAACGAAAATGTTCCCGGCATTGCAGTGCCCCAGGATATGATTGACAAGCTCTCCGCAGCTGCTGCCGAGGGCAAGGAAAAGGGTATCAAGGGTCTGCCCGCCAAGCTGGGTATGGAAATGGCTGCCGAGATGATTGCCAAGATTAAGGACGAGAAGCTCTGCGACGGTGTTCACGTCATGGCCATCGGCGCAGAAAAGAACGTGCCCACCATTCTGGAAATGGCTGGCATTACCGTTTAATTTCTACATCAAATCCCGGCTTGTCTTGACAAGCCGGGATTATTTTATATAATGGGGGAGCAACATCACATAGCAGGAGGCAAACTATGGAGCTTGCGAAGATTTTTTCTGACAATATGGTGCTGCAGGCAGGTAAGCCCATCCGGGTTTTTGGAACCGGCAAGGGCGCTGCAGCCGTTACTTTTTGCGGCATTACCAAAACCGTAAATTCCACCGGAGAACGCTGGGAACTGGAGTTTCCCCCAATGCCCTACGGCGGTCCGTTCCGTATGGAAGCGGATTTGAACGGCAAGCCCGCTGTCATTGAAAATATTATGGTTGGTCAGGTCATTCTCTTTGCCGGGCAGTCCAATATGGCGTTTTGCCTGAAGGAAGAAGGGTTTGATTTCGATACTGCAGAGGACAATCTGCAAATTCGCAATTTCATTTTGCCCACGGACGAAAAATCAGCCGCCAAAACAAATTGCTGGCAGCTTTGCAAAAAAGAAAATCTGCAAAAGTGGAGCGCTGTAGGTTACCACGCAGCCATACAACTGGCGAAAGAACATTCTGCTGCCATCGGTATGATTGAGTTGGCGCAAGGCGCATCCATTATCCAAAGCTTTATGAGCCCGGCATTGTTCGACGCCCATCCGGAGATTGCCCTTTCCCCAGAAGAAATCAAGGCTTTGAACCATACCCACGACAATTACTTCTGGAACGAATACGGACATATTTACCACAACCACCTCCAGACGATTGTCCCCTTCGCTGTGGGCAATATCGTGTGGTATCAGGGCGAAAGCAACGCAACAGAAAAAGAAGCGCCCTTGTACAAGGATATGCTCAAGGTGTTTCTGCAAATGCTCCGGACAGAACTCCGGGATGAAGCCATTTACGTAGTGGTTGTGCAAATTTGCGACTATACTGCCAGAACCAACAGCCCAGCCTGGAAAACCATTCAGGATGCGCAGATGAGAATTCAGCAAGAGCTTGCAAACGTAGTTACCGTTACAAGCAAAGACGTCTGCTCTCACGATAATATCCATCCCCCTTATAAAGGCGACCTGGGCAAAAAGGTTGCTGCTCAAATTCATTTTGGCAAATAACAAAATCCCGGAATGTGTCACATTCCGGGATTTCTTTATAACTGATCCAGGTTCAAACTAAAAGCGGGCAGACAGTTTTCGATAAACCAGTCCAGCTCCGGCTGGTGCAAGGCTTTCATAATTGCCATCGTCTGGGTGGCGGCAGAGTCAAACTCCGTGTTGCCGCCCTTTTGCTCCTCCACACATTTAATATAAGCAGAAAGCTTATCCGCCGCCTTCACAATGGGAAGCAGCGTTTCGTCCTCCTCCAGCACATAGCTTTCGTAGCTGTGGCGAAGCTGGGCAGGCAGCATATCCAAAAGCCGGTTCCCGGCAATGTGCTCCACCTGCTTATAGGCAAGCTTAATGTCCGGATTGTAGTATTTAATGGGGGTGGGCAAATCGCCGGTGAGAATTTCTGAGGCATCGTGGTACAGCGCCGCCACGGCACACTTATCCGGGTCAGGTCCATCCAAATGCAGAATATCCCGGCGAATCAGCGCCAATGCGTGAGCCAGCACCGCCACCTGATGGGAGTGCTCCTGGATATTCTCGGAAAAGGTGTTCCGCATCAGTCCCCAGCGGGTGATATAGCGCATTCTGCCCAGGAGTGCGTAAAATTCGTTAGCCATAATATTCCTCAATCATCTTTTTTAACATTTGGGGAAGCTTCGCCGCATCGTCGCAAAAATGCTTACCGCCAGCCTCCTCCAGACAAGCTCTGTCCCGAAAGCCCCACAGCACACAAAGGCAAGGCACGTTGGCATTTTTTGCCGTCGCCACATCCACCTCGCTGTCACCTACGTAGATGCACCGGTCAATGCCCAAATCCCGCATTGTCCCATAGAGCATATCCGGCGCAGGCTTCCGGGGGCAGCCTGCCTGCTCACCCCGGGCATAAACATCCCCAAAATAAAACCTGCACATGGTCTCCACTGCGCTGTGGTGCTTATTGGACACAATGGCAACGGGGTACTCCCCCTTTATACTTTCCAGCGCCTGCAAAACCCCGGGGTACGGTCCGGTCTTATCCTGATTATGCAGGGCATAATGCGCCTGATAGGTTTCCAGAAAGGTTTCCAAATCCGGGTCAGTGGCTTTCCCGGGAAGAGAACGGCGCAGCAGCTCCTTAACACCGTTTCCCACAAAGCAGCGAATCTCCTCCAGACTGCGGGTGGGGCAGCCGTAATAGGTCAGGGCATAGTTCACCGCGTCCTTCAAATCCTCCAGAGTATCCAGCAGGGTGCCGTCCAAATCAAATAAAATTCCAACCTTCATTTACAGACCTCTTGCTTTCATTGCCCGGATATCCTGTCCCAAAAAGGGCAGATTGGTAAACTCACCCTGGAGCCGGGAGGCAATCTGGGGAGAATACCGCTTGGCAATTTCTTCGTTGTTCAGATTGGTGGAAATGAGCATCGCTTTTCCACCCAAAAGCCGTTCGTTCACCAGCGCATACAAGGCGGCAGTGACGAAGTTGCCGGGCATTTCCGTGCCCAAATCGTCGATAATCAGCAAGTCGCAGTGGGAGAATTTCTCGCACTCCGCCCGGATGGCATCGTCGGGATTGAACCGGTTTTTCTCCAGCTTGGCAAACAACTCCGGAGCGCTTTCATAGGCAATGCTGTAGCCCTTGTTTGCCACTTCGTTTGCGATACAGGCAGACAGGAAGGTTTTTCCCAAGCCTGTGTAGCCGCAGAACAGCAGATTGCCGCAGCCGGGGGTGAAATCCTTGGCATACTGCCGGGCAATTTGCAAATTCTTCTGCATCAGCACCCGGGGGCTGACACCTACGCTTCTGTCCACTGCTTCCGGATAATAATCCAGCCGGAAATCAGCAAAGCTTTCCCCGCCCCGGGTCAGCCGGGATAAGGTCTTCATTTGCTCCTGCCGGCAAAGCTGGGCAAGGCAGGCGCACATATTGCTGCCAAAGTAGCCGCTGCCGCCGCAATGGGGGCAGACCACTTCCTCCTCCAGGAAGTTTTCCGGGAAGTTCTCTGCCAAAATCGCCTTGCGCTCCTGCTGCAAAGCCAGGTTGGCTTTTTTCACTTCCTCCATTGTCAGCTGGGGGTCACCCCCCTCAGAAAATACCGTTTTGGCAGCCAGGGACATAGAAAGCCGTAGCTGCTTGTCAATTTCCCGCAAACGTGGGGCTTTTTCATAAGCCTCCTGCAAACGCTGGTTGTACCGGGACTGCGCGTCCGCCTTTTTCTGCGCCAAAATCCCCTTGGCCCGGGTTAAAATATCTGCACTGTAGGACACGTCTTATCCCTCCTGCATCAGTTTTTGAATTGCTGCCAGCTCCGCCTGACCAAGCTGTCCGGATGCGCCCTTGGGCACCGGCTTTTTGTCCTGATTTTTCACCTGCTCGGCTGTATGTAACCCAGCTTCGTGCCACCGGGTCAAAATCGTATTCATATACGCCCAGGCCATATTGCCGGTGTTCAGGCAGGTACGCTCATAGGCAAGCCGGAAGGCATCCATGGAAAAGCCCATTTCCAGCCAGGCGTTTGCGTATTTTTCCTCACCGGCGGTGAGCTTTCTGCCGTAAATCTGCAGCACCTTCATCAGCTGCCCCAGCTGGCTGGTGCGCACATTCTGCCGCTGGATAAAGGCTGCCGCCTCCTCCATGGTGTCAATCCCCTGCTCCGCCCAGGCATAGGCCTCTTTTTCGATGGTGCGCAGGGAGGGGTTGCGGTGGTTGCCACGCTGGCGGTTTCTGTCCTTGCAGTAGCTCACCAGCACGCACACCACATCCGGCGCCAACCCCAAATAGCGGATAAAGCCCAGGATGATTTTCATTTCCTCGGTGTTCAGGGGTCTGCCCAGAAGCCGCTGTATCTCGCCGTACAAAGCCCTGAAATCCCGGTCCGTATCCATGGCGCAGAGGATATCCTGCTCCGTATAGGTGGGGCGCTGCATAGGCGCAACCAAGGACTTTTCCTGCCCGTACAAATCCAGCTGCCGCAAAGTTGCCAGAGCGCAGCTGACCCGGGACTGGCTGATATTCAGTTTTTCCGCCGCCATATCCGGGGCATTGCCCCCCTGCAAATACAAATACAAAAGCGCCGCATCTGCGCTGGCTGTTGCCAGCAGCTTTCGCATATCCTTTTGGGGGATGTGGACTTCCGCTGTGTTCATTGGGTTCTCCTCAAATTTCGTCATTTGCAGTCATTATAACACAGGTTTTTTCCGGTTACAACCGAAAAACCCGGAGGAAAACGTAAAAAAACCGCCCCAATTTTTGGCAGCGTCCCATATGTTGTGGTCAAAAAGAAAACGCCCCCAAAATGGAGGCGTTATTTTCACTCACAGCATTGGGCGGTACGTCCGGTGATGCTGTTGACCTGCAAGGCAGGCTGTGCGCTTCTGGCAGCAGCCACCGGCTGCACATTCTCCAGGGGGCTTGGGTGGAGCACCCGCCGGGCGCACAAATAGTACTTTGCATAGTAGGGACTGTCCAGACTTTCCACCACCACGCCGTGCCGGGCGGAGTGAATCATCTGATTGTCACCGATGTAAATACCCACGTGGGTGGCAGGATGGCTGTTGCCGGTTTTCTTGAAAAATACCAAATCTCCCATCTGCAACGCTTCCCTCGGAATAACCACACCGTCGGGAAGCTGGGTGGAGGCGGTACGATGCATGGAAAAGCCCAGAGATTTGAGCACATAGCTGGTAAAGCCGGAGCAATCAAAGCCTCCGGGGCGGTTTCCGCCGTAGCGGTAGCGGGTACCCAGCTGCGCCTTGGCAAGGCTGTAAATGCGCTCACGCATCGTCAGGACATCCTGATAGTCCGTGTAAGTAATTGTGTCGGTGTTGGGGTCTCCTGCCTGACAGCTTACATAAAACTCGCCATTTTGCAGCGCCACCTGGCTTTTGGGGAGATACCCTGTCATATCGTAACAGTCAATTTTGTAGTAATCGCCCTTTTCCCCTAAAATCCTCAGCTTGGTTCCGTTTTCCATCTGACCAATCGGGTCACTGCGGCCGGAGGTTCCGTTGCGCACAATGGCCGTGACAGTCTGGGCTGCGGCGTCTTCTGTCTGCACTGCGAAAACCGGCTGCGCCAAGGGCAGCAGGCTCAGGATGCTCAGCACCAGACATAACACACGCAGACCCGTTTTACGGGTGCCGGTCATAACTTCAAATCCTTTCAAACATTTCAATTACGTAACCATTTTGTTACAAATCGTTACAGAGTGTACCATATCTGTTACCTTTTGTCAACCCCTTTTTCCCAGCAAAATAAACAGTTTCCCTGTCGCAAACCGTTTTATCCCAGACTTTTGCGGATGTAGTGGAGGAAAAACCGCAAATTTTGCGGCAAAAAACGCACACCGGAATGGTTACAAATCCGGTGTGCGTACAAATTTTTTCTTAACTTTCCATTTGACTGCCCAAAAAACCTGCCACGGTTTGTGCAAGTCGCTGGTCCGATTCCTCCAGCGCCTGGGCATTTTCCCCCAGCAAAAACAGCACGCTGCCAATCAGGTCACCCTGACACAAAATGGGGCTTGCCACCCCCAGATGATACTTCTCAGAATTTTCAGAAGCACGCAAAAGTGCGCTTCCCGGGGTATAGCGGTAGTTCTTCCGGTTCTCCATCAGCTTGTCCAGCTCCTGAGAGTTGGGCTTTTCCAGAAGCTCCCGCTTGGATGCCCCCGCCAGCGCAATAATGCTATCCCGGTCCGACACCGCCGCCACCAGACCGGTGTTGTTGTGGATAGCCTCGCACATCTGGGAGGCAAATTCCTGCATCTCCCCCATAGGCGAATACTTCCGGAAAATCACCCCGCCATCCTTCTCTGTGTAAATCTCCAACGGGTCGCCCTCACGAATCTTTAAAGTTCTTCTAATCTCTTTTGGAATTACAATTCTTCCCAGATCGTCCACACGTCTAACTATTCCTGTTGCTTTCATATATCTTTCTCCTTTACAGATGTTGCAGCGCACCCAGAAGGCTCCCCTTGTCAGGGGAGCTGTCACCGCAGGTGACTGAGGGGTAGTTTTCTCTCCCTCCGTCACGGCTATGCCGTGCCACCTCCCTCGTCAGAGGGAGGCTTTCCCCGCGCCTACAATAATTTTACAAATTACGCTGTTAGTATTTGTAAAGGGCAGGAGATTATACAAGCAGCGCTGAATATGTTGACAAACAATTTTGATATCATTCAAATAATCCCAATTGTCCCAATTATCATTGACAAAATGACAATTTTAGAATAGAATAAACAAGGGTATGCCCTAGTAATGAAAGATAGGAGTAATTCTATGGAGCTTGATCAAAAGCTGCTGGAAATCAGCAGACTTTTCCGGATTGACTACGAATACCTCGGTTACGAAACCATCCAGATGGGCAACGTGAACCAAACCTACAAAGTAAACTTTATGCTGCCTGAGGGAACGCCCAAGTCTTTCCTGGTGCAGAATGTCAATACCTACGCTTTCCAGAACCCCATTGGGCTGATGGAAAACATCGACAAGGTTACAGAATTTATCCGTGCCAAGAAGCCCGGTCAGCTGGCGCTGCATTTTCATCACACCGCTGACCGGAAAACCTACGTGGTGGACGGCAAAAACTTCTGGCGGATGACCAACTTTGTTCCCTCTGTCACCTTTAATTCTGTGACAGACCCGAACATTCTTCGCAACACCGGCAAGGCCTTCGGTGAATTCCAGATGGACCTGCACGACTTTGACAGCAGCCAACTGATTGAAACCATCCCCAACTTCCACAACACCCGCCACCGTTATGCGCAGCTTATGCAGGCCATCCGGGAAAACAAGGCCGGTCGTGTGGATGAGGTGCGGGAGGAAATTGATTTCCTGCTGAGCGTTCAGGATACGGCCTGCAAGCTCACGGACCTGCATGCTGCCGGCGAACTGCCCCTGCGTGTGACCCACAACGACACCAAAATCAACAACGTACTGTTCCACCCGGAAACCAACGACGCTATGGTTGTTATTGACCTGGATACGGTTATGCCCGGTCTGATCGGTCACGACTTTGGCGACGCTATCCGGTTTGCCGCCAACTTCGTGGAGGAGGACAGCCGGGAGCTGGATAAAGCAGGCGTGAACCTGGAGTTCTTCCGGGCTTTTGCGGAAGGCTTCCTGTCCAAAACCGCAAAGACTATGACCAAAACAGAGGTGGAAACCCTTGCGCTGAGCTGCTTTGTCCTGTCTGCGGAGCTGGCGACCCGGTTCCTGGCCGATTATCTGGACGGCGACCTGTACTTCAAAATTAAGTATCCCGACCACAATCTGGTCCGTACCCGCTGTCAAATCGCTCTGGCTAAGGACATGCTGCGCAAGATGGACCAAATGAACCAACTCATTTTGGATTACGTTGCCGCTGCTGTATAAGCTTTTTACATAACGCAACCTCTTGCACTGCCTCAGGCTCCTTAAAAGCGGGTGATTTTCCGCAGATGCCCGGCGCTTTTCCGGTTTATGTCCTTGCATAACCGGTGATAATATGGTATGCTTTATATAGTACGCAAAGCCGGAAACAGCGGTGTGGAAACCTGTGAAAATGAGATGAGATAGATTATGGAAGAAATGATTGTATCTGTTATCGTGCCTGCCTATAATTGCGCTCCGTTTATTGCCCAGGCATTGGATTCGGCGCTGATACAGGATGTTCCTCTGGAAATCATCGTAATCAATGATTGCTCCACTGACGGTTTGGACAGCATTATGGCGCGGTATCAGACCTGCCCCCAGATTCGTTATATCAAAAACGAAACCAATCTGGGTGTTGCCGAAACCCGAAACCGGGGCGTCCGCTTAGCCCAGGGAAAATATATCGCCTTTCTGGATGCGGATGATTACTGGGAAGCCGGTAAGCTGAAAAAGCAAATAAGGCTGCTGGAAGAAAAGAATGCCGTCATTTGTTCCACCGCCCGGGAGCTAATGAACCCTGACGGCACATTGACCGGCTATATCATCCCTGTGAAAACGGAATTCACTTTCCGGGACCTGCGGCTCCAGAACCAGATCAATTGCTCCTCCGTTTTGATAAAAACCGAGGTGGCCAGAGAGTTCCCGATGCAGCACGATGACAGCCACGAGGATTATCTTATGTGGCTGCGGATTTTGGAAAAATACAAAAAAGGCTACGCAATCAACGAGCCCTTGCTGAAATATCGGATTACCAACACCGGCAAGTCCGGCAATAAGTGGCATTCCGCAAAAATGACCTATCGCACCTATCGGTATATGGGCTATGGCTTTTTCCGGACCGCTTTGTATTTTACAGTTTATGCGCTCCACGGTGCGAAGAAATACTTCCGCTGGTTCCTGAAGTGATTTGCTCATAAGGAGAAGTTATGCGCTATTTAATCGTTACCTATGATGATTATTTTAACGTGCCTTATATTCGGTATTACGAGGATTTTTTAAAAGCCAAGAACCACACCTACGATATCGTATTGTGGAACCGAAGCGGGCAGGTTGTGGATATCCCCAATGCCTTTGTTTTTAACGGGCGGGACCGTAGCAGTAAGCTTGGAAAAATCCTGCCGTTTTTGCAATGGCGCAGATTTGTAAAACGGATATTGAAAAAGCAAGCCTATGACCGGCTGATCATCCTGACCACCTTGCCGGCAATTTTGCTGTCTGACGTGCTTTTGAAGGAATATCCCGGGCGGTATTGGCTGGATATCCGTGACTTCACATATGAAAACCTGGGATTTTACAAGAAGCTGGTGGAAACTCTGGTAGATTCTGCGTCTGCCGTCAGTATTTCCTCACCGGCTTTTCAGTCGTTTTTGCCCCAAAGGGAGCATATTTATCTGACCCATAACATTTCCAATCAGGATGCTGCCGCAGAGGTCTGTACGCTGGATACCCGGCGCAGCCGCTTTTGCATAGGCTTTGTGGGCGGCATTCAGTTCAAGGAGCAAAACCAGCTGCTTTTGCGGCAATTTGCCAACAACGAAAAGTATCTGCTGAAATATGTGGGAAAAGCGCACCTCGGCTGCGACCTGTCCCCCTTCTGCAAGGAAAACGGGATTGAAAACGCAGAGTTTCACCCGGCCTTCCGCAACGAAGAAAAGCCGCAGATTTACCAGGATATCGATTTGATTAACTGCGTTTACGGCAACAACAACCAGGTGGTCAAGCTGCTGCTGCCCAACCGGCTGTATGACTGCATCTTATTCAAAAAACCAATCCTCGTTTCCAAAAATACGTATTTGGAAGAGGTGGTACAGGAATATAATCTGGGCATTGCCGTGGACCCGGAACAGGAAAATGTTGTGGCGCAGGTGGATGCTTATCTGGAA
The DNA here is from genome assembly GCA_017516925.1 of Oscillospiraceae bacterium. Lineage (GTDB taxonomy): Bacteria > Bacillota > Clostridia > Oscillospirales > Oscillospiraceae > Faecousia. The sequence goes on from JAFXAQ010000062.1 coordinate 29,654, forward strand.
GCCTTTGACCGCGAATCCTTCCAGGAGGGCTGCCGCAGCTTTCTGGACAGGGTCAACCGGGAAATCACGAACTACACCCGGGCACTGGAAGCATTCTGCGACACAAACGCCCCAAAGGATTTCTAATTTCCTGAGCATTGTATATGGGAGGCGCAAGGCAGACTATGAACCTTATAAAAAAAGCAATGCTTTTCTGCAAGAAAGAAGGCATAAAAAACACGCTGGTCAGAACCTCCGAAAAAATTGGGGAGGCAATCCTGCGCACCCCCGGTATTTTGAAGGAAAAGCTGGCTGCTGACCATTTTTACCGCCAGATTGAAGAAAAGGTCTCCGGCAAGCAGGTTTACATTGTAATCCCTTGTATTGACTGGAACATTCCTCTGTATCAGCGTCCCCACCAGATTGCTACGGTGCTTTCCGCCAGACCGGATACGCAGGTATTTTTTGTTTCCGACGAATACCGGTACGACAATTTTGCCGGACTGTCTCCTGTCAATCCCCAGCTGGACCTGCTGTCCTGGAGAATTGTGCCCAAAATCGGCTCTGCGTTCAGCAAAGCCCGGCAGGTTACGGTTTTTATGAGCTGGCCAAGGCATGCCGATTTGCTGGAGCACATTCCTTACAGCAAGCTGGTTTATGAATACATTGATGACCTTTCTCTGTTTTACTATTACACAGAGGATATGAAAAACAAGCACTACGAGCTAATCCGGGATGCGGATTTGACTGTGTGCACCGCCCGGGCATTGCTGGAGGATGCAAAGCCCATTGCAAAAAAAGTGCTGCTCAGCCCCAATGCGGGTGATTACGATTTCTTCCACAACAACAGAGGCTGTCCTATGGAGCCATCCCTGACGGACAAGCTCAAGCCCTACCAATGTGTGCTGGGCTACTACGGCTGTCTTGCCAGCTGGTTTGACTACGAGCTGGTTATTGAAGTAGCAAAACGCAAGCCGCAGTGGTGCTTCCTGCTGGTGGGCTACTGCTTTGACGGTACCATTTCCCGGCTGCAGGAGGCTGCCCTGGACAATATCATTTTGTATCCCGCCCAGCCCTACCGCAAGCTCCCCAGCTTTGTGGCAGCCTTTGATATCCAGACCATTCCCTTTGTAATCAACGATATCACCAAGGCGACCTCGCCGGTAAAGCTGTTTGAGTATATGGCAGCAGGAAAGCCCATTTTGACCTCTGCCCTGCCGGAGTGCCTGCAATACCGCAGCGTTACAACATATCAAACCCCGGAGGAATTTATCGAAAAAGCAAATACTCTGCTTTCTGTCCGTGAAAATCCCGATTACATTGCGCAAATGGACACAGAAGCAAAACATAACACCTGGGAAGCCAGAGTAAACGAAATACTAACTGTACTAAATGGAGGCAACTAAAATGAGAGAGAAAAAACTGAGAGTTATGAGCGTTTTCGGCACCCGTCCCGAGGCCATTAAAATGTGCCCTCTGGTAAAGGAGCTGCAGAAAAGCCCTGAAATCGAAAGCATTGTCTGCCTAACCGGTCAGCACCGTCAGATGCTGGATCAGGTGACCGAGATTTTCGGTGTCACTGCAGACTATGACCTGAACATTATGCGTCCCAGACAGACCCTGACCACCATCACCTCCGACATTTTGCTGGCTATCGAGGATGTTTTGAAGGAAGCCAAGCCGGATATCGTTCTGGTTCACGGTGACACCTCCACCTCCTTCGTTGTGGCACTGGCCGCCTTCTATCAGCAGATTCCCGTAGGTCACGTGGAAGCAGGTCTGCGCACCTTCAATCCCTACTCTCCCTTCCCTGAGGAAATGAACCGCTGCCTCACCGGCAGACTGGCTTTGATGCATTTTGCCCCCACGGTGAAGAACGAGCAGAACCTGAAAAACGAAGGCATCGTGAAGAATGTCTTCATCACCGGCAACACTGTTATCGACGCCTTCCAGACCACCGTTCGGAAAGACTATCAATTTAAGGCTCCCGAGCTGGCTGGCTTTGACCCCAGCAACGGACGCACCATACTAATGACTGCCCACCGCCGTGAGAATCTGGGTGAGCCTCTGGAAAACATCTGCCGGGCTGTCCGCCGTCTGGTTGCGGAATTCCCGGATGTGAATGTGGTTTATCCCGTGCATATGAACCCCGCTGTCCGCCAGACCGTCAATTCCATTCTGGGCGATATTGACCGTGTCCACCTGATTGAGCCTGTGGACGTAGAGGATATGCACAACCTGATGGACAGAAGCTATCTGGTGATGACCGACTCCGGCGGACTGCAGGAGGAAGCCCCCTCCTGCGGTGTTCCCGTTCTGGTTCTGCGTACCGAGACCGAGCGTCCCGAGGCTGTGGAGGCCGGTACTGTCAAGGTGGTGGGCGTTGACGAGGAAGTAATCTATCAGGAGGCCGTAACCCTGCTGACCAACCAGGCCAAGTACGACGAAATGGCCCGGGCTGTAAACCCCTACGGCGACGGTCACGCTTCCGAGAGAATTGTCAAGCACCTGCTGGACACCCTGTAATGAGGAAAGGACTACATGAGAATCCTTCAAAAAATGTATCATTTGCTCCACGCAATTTATCATGACCGCCGTCTGCTGGTAAATCTTTCCATGCAGGATTTTAAGCGGCGCTTTGCCGGCTCCTACTTCGGCACGCTGTGGGGCTTTGTAAACCCCTTGCTGACCATGACGGTGTACTGGGCCGTTTTTCAGTTCGGCTTCCGCAACGGTGATATTGACAACCATCCGTTTGTGCTGTGGTTTATGAGTGGTATTGTTCCCTGGCTGTTCTTCTCCGAGGCTTTTTCCAGCGCCAGCAACAGCTTTCTGGAATACAGCTATCTGGTTAAAAAGGTCGTTTTTAATATCAACATCCTGCCCCTTGTGAAGATTGTCTCCTGTATGATCGTCCACCTGTTCTTTATGGCGCTGATTGGCATTATCTGCTGCTTCTTTGGGTATTATCCTACACTGTACTGGCTGCAGCTTCCCTATTACCTGCTGTGCTGTGTTTGCCTGATTTTTGCAGTGACCTTGTCCTTTGCGTCGATTATGGTGTTTTTCAGAGACCTGAACCAGATTATCGGCATCATTCTGCTGATTGGTATGTGGGGCACCCCCATTGCCTGGACGCTGGACGCATTCCCTGAGAGCGTGCATTTCATCTTCAAGCTGAACCCCATTTTCTATATTGTAGAGGGCTACCGGGACTGCTTTGTGCAGCAAATCTGGTTCTGGCAAAAGTATAACCAGACGCTCTACTTCTGGGGTCTGGTCAGCATCCTTTTGCTGGTTGGCGCATTCTTCTACGACAGACTGAAAAACAGTTTTGCAGATTTCCTGTAAGCATCAGAAAGGATTTGCTGTGAATACAAACAAAAAGATTATCATTGACAACATCTCCAAGATTTACAATATGTATAATTCTCCTACGGATCGGCTTAAGGAGGCATTTTCCCTGCGCTCCAGCTGCTATCACACGGAGTTTTATGCCCTGAAAAACATCAGCTTTGATGTTGGAGAAGGCGAAATCGTGGGCATTATGGGCCGTAACGGTGCCGGTAAGTCCACCCTGCTGAAGATTATTACCGGTGTCCTGCAGCCTACTTACGGCGCTGTATCGGTCTCCGGACGTATCAGCTCCCTGCTGGAGCTGGGCGCAGGCTTCAACCCGGAATATTCCGGTATCGAGAATATTTATTTCTACGGCACCATTATGGGGCTATCCCATAATGAGATTACCGAACGGCTTCAGGATATTCTGGATTTTGCGGAAATCGGCGACTATGTTTACCAGCCTGTGAAAACCTACTCCAGCGGTATGTTCGCCCGGCTGGCATTCTCCTGCGCCATCAATGTGGAGCCGGAAATTCTGATCGTGGACGAAATTCTCAGCGTCGGTGATATCCGGTTCCAGGCAAAGTGCTTTAAAAAGTTCAAGGAATTTAAGGAAAAAGGCGTCACCATTCTCTACGTCGGTCACGATATTTCCACTATGCGCACCTTCTGCGACCGTTGTATCTGGCTCAACCAGGGCGAAATCGTGGATATGGGCGACCCCACATATATCTCCGCCAAGTATGTGGAGTTTATGTACGTGGATAACTTGACTGAGTTCACCAATTACAAAACTTTCAAGAAAGACCAGGATACTGCTGCGGAAGAAACAACGTTGGAAGGGCCAGAGGAAACAGCACCCTTATCTGAAACGCTTTCCACCATTGAAATACCTGAATCCTCGGAAGAAAACCGCGAGGAGAGAATTACATTAGGCAGACCCCTGGCTCACTGGGGCAGCTGCACCGGACTAATTCAGGATATCTGCATTACAGCAAACGGCGAGGACCTGCAAACCTGTGATCCTTGGGATGAAATTACCATATCCTTCTCTATGTGCTATTCTGACAAGGTCGACTATGAAAATCTTTCTGCAGCATTCTCCATCAAGAACCGGGAAGGTGTTGACATGATTGTCAAAACCACCTACGACGACGGTATGAAGCTAACGAATCCGAAAGAAGGTCCGCTTCACTTCGAGTTTAAGCTAAAGCCCCTTCTGACAAACGGCGATTACTATCTTGTTCTGTGTCTGGAGAACCGCAAGGAAGCTGTAATTACCTACTATGAGTATATCGAAGGCGCAAAATACTTTAAGGTATTTGAAAGCAAGCAGTTGTTTGGAAGATTTCTTCCTGATATTACAACAACAGTGAAAGGACTGAATTAACACATGTCTCAGATAAATTCATCTGAATATTGGGAAGAACGCTTTTCTTCTGGAGACTGGGAAGTTAACAACGGCAGGGCGCAGACCTCCTATTTTTATCGTCTGCTGACCAAAATGATGCCTCAATGGGCAAAGCAAGACATCGTCCGCAACAACTATAATTTGGTTGATTTCGGCTGCGCAGAAGGTCAGGGTTTGCCCATTCTCGCAGCTGAGTTGGGTGCCGATATTGAGGGTGTTGATTTCTCTAAAAGCGCAATCCAGAATGCTTCTGCACTGTACCCCAGTTTCCGTTTTGAAACTGCGGATGTGTGGAAATACGAAAAGGAACACGATGTTTCCATTGTATCCAATATTATCGAGCATTTTGATATGCCTTTTGTACTACTGAAGCATATTGCAAGCATTACCAAAAAGTACATTGTAGTCATGATACCTTTGGAAGAGGTCAACTTGATGCCTGAACACAAGTTTACTTTCTTTTACAACAACATTCCTGTCAGTATCGAAAACTTCAATCTCGTGTACTTCGCTGAGCATGACTGCCGCAATGATGACGAGCAACTGTTTTTTGCTAAGCAGATTTTCCTGCTGTATTCCAGCGACAACACTATATCTCAGGATCTATCCATTGCCAGTTCCAATGGTTTGCATCAACTACTTAATGCGCAAAAAGAAGAACAAACACTGTATGAAAAGTTTCTTATATCCCTCACAACCAAGCTACAGGAAACCGAAGACCGGCTGAACAACTACGCAACTGTTCTGCAAAATGACATCAAGGCAGAAATCCATAATGCAAGCAACTACGCTTCCTTTTTACAGAGTGAAATACAGAACAATTTGCAGGAACATCTGGGTGAGCTTATACGCAGCGCTGCAGATGAGGCCAGACAGCGATACACCGAAAATGTGGTTGAAGCTATCGACAAAAAGAATCTGGAAATCCAGACACTGAATACAGAAATTGCACGTCTGGTATCCTTATATAATGAAGTTGACAGCAAATTCCTTAATCTTGTAAATCGCTTTAATAATCTAAATGATGCCTACGGTCTAGTCGTAGAGGAAAACGCATCGATTAAAACCTCTAGAACCTACAAGTTCGCAAAGCTAACCTGGAAAATTGCAGAAAAACTGCATTTAATTGGTGTCGTTCGTTTTCTCTTGGAAGCAAGATATGTTGGACTTAGACAGGCCCTAAAACAGAGAAAGATACGCAAACAGGCTGTTCAAGAAGTACCGCTGCTAGACAATCTTATCCCCGAAATTGAGAACACACTGGAAAACACAGACTCCTACGAGAAAGAGCAAATTGATGCATTAAATTATCGCAAAACACTGTATACCACTACATTGTCTCTGCATATGACAGAAACAGCTAAAGCTGTAGCAACTATTCTTGCTGAGCGCTCGTATAAGGGTATTGTCGTATATCCTCATTCTGTCCACTGGGAACCTGTACAACGCCCCCAGCATTTCCTTCGGGCGTTTGCCGAAAAAGGATATATCTGTTTCTTTTGTGAGGCCGTTTCCGAAGGTTTAGGCTGTGAAGAGAAGTATCCTAATGTTTTTGTCGTATATGGTGAAGAAAACCTTCTTTGGCCTCTGCAGGATAAGTGTCCCCTTGTTTTGATGACATACCATATGCAGACCGCTTTTGTTGATGCACTTCCGCATAAAGTCCTGTGGTTTGATTTGCTGGACAATCTGGATTTCTTCGCTGGAGGAAATTCTTCTCTTGCAATCACTATTTATAACAAGTTAGTTTCCGAAGCTGCAATTGTATCCTATTCCGCTGACAATTTGAGAAGCTATATTCCAGAACGTAACGACGCAATCAAGCTGAATAATGGTGTTATGTTGTCGGACTTTTTGGACGCAAACTACGACGCCAAGGTCGAACTCCTTGAAAGTATCAAAAAACGCGGCAATAAGATTATTGGCTATTACGGTGCAATTGAGGAATGGTTTGACAAAGATGCAATCAAAACACTTCTTGAAAAAACTGATTTCGAGATCGTGCTGATTGGTCGTGTAGGAATCAGTTTCGAGGATATCCAAAATGAGCGACTGCACCTGCTGGGAATGGTTCCATATAAGGAGCTTGGAGTTTACGCAAAATACTTTGACCTTGCAATCATTCCTTTTATCAAAAACAAGCTCACTGACTCTGTATCTCCCGTTAAGTTCTATGAATATGTGGCACAGGGGCTGCCGGTTTTGTCCTCCGATATTCAGGAGATGCGTCAGTACGTAACGAATCAGGTCTGCATCTATCATAACACTGAAGAATTGATCACCCTAGCCCAAAATCTCTGTGCGCAAGCTTTGGATAAAAAAGCATTGCTTAAAATCGCAGAAGAAAACACTTGGAACAACAGAGCTCAGAAAGTTATCGACACACTTTCTTCTCAGCCCACCGGTCTTTGCTGTTTTGCTGATTTCCGGACAACTGGAATGGTAGCTGTAGAGGCGGTAACTTTCTTCAAATACGATGGGTCTACCTATTATTCTGGTGGTGCTGAACGTTATTTGTTGGATTTACAAGAGGTATGTAATGAGCTGAACGTTCCTTATCGTGTTTATCAATACGGCGAATACAACTGGGTCAGATTCTATAATACTGTCGAAGTAATGGGCATGCAGGCAGTGGAAAATGATGTCAACCTTTACTGCTTGCCCCTGATCAATGAAATGAATGGGGCTTTTGAGAAAAATATTTCTCAAAGCGGCAAGCTTGCAATTTATTCCCCATTTTATATCTTAACTAACAACGTGCAGATTCCTACTGTAGGAATCAGCCACGGCATTTCTTGGGACAGCGAATTCAATCACTTTACAGATGGCAATTTGTTCTGGCAGATCAATAAGAATATCATCGATGCCGCAGGCTACTGTGACCAGATGATTTCCGTTGATACCAATACTTGTAACTGGTTCCAGACGCTGGATTACGATACCGGACGTAAGATCCACTATATCCCCAACTATGTGGATAATGAGGAATTCTCTCCCCGTGAGGATTACCTAGAGCCTCGGGAAAAGGTGGTCATCACATATCCCAGACGTCTGTACGGTGCTCGCGGCCTATATGTGGTTCTGGATGTGATTGATGATATTCTGGAAAAATATCCCAATGCAGAGTTCCACTTTGTGGGCAAGGGCTTTGAGCAGGATACCAAGCACGTGGAGAAGAAGATCCAAAAGTGGGGCGACCGGGTCAAATGGTATTCCAAGGCACCCAACCAGATGCATGAAGTTTACAAGATAACTGACGTATCTCTGGTTCCCACCATGTACAGTGAAGGCACCAGCCTATCCTGTTTGGAGGCGCTGTCCAGCGGCAACGTTGTGATTGCAACCAGAGTTGGCGGTCTGACCGACCTGATTCTCAGCGACTTTAACGGCAAGCTGGTGGAACCCACCGGCGAATCTATCAAGGAAGCTCTGTACGATCTGCTGGATCATCCCGAAAAGATGCGTCAGCTGAAGAAGAATGCTGTAGAATCTGCCAAAGCATTTTCCAAGACTAAGTGGAAAAAAGAATGGAAGAAAATCATCTCCCAGTATGTATCTGAAAATGATACCTGTACCACACCGTCCCGCTGTATGATTAAGCTGAGTTCTGAGGCTGCCCTAAAGCATGCAGATACCCAGAAGCTGATCCGTGAGTATCTGGAAAAGGGCTGGTATGTCTATGTAGCCTGCAAGAACAATCCCTTGCGCTACAACAGCTATAAGCGTCTTCAGTACATTGATCTGGATGAAGATCTGTATTTTACACCGGAAAAAACCATTGAGGTGTAATTAACCTAAGTCTAGTCAATACTTTAGGCTTGCTGATGCACCAGTCAGGAAAAAGTAAACACTTAAGAACCATAGTTTTAGCGGAGTGGAATTATTTCCACTCCGCTTTTAAATTGCTTTTTTGCCGTCTAAGAAGACGGCGGTTATGTTGAAATCCTCGTCGGCGAGGACCAGGTCTGCCGCCTTTCCCACTGCAATGCTGCCCATCACGTCCTCCACGCCCAGCAGCTTGGCTGGCGCCAGAGACAACAGCTTGGAGGCAGTACAGATTGGGAGGCCGTATTTGCCGCACAGGGTCTGCAGGCAGCGCTCTGTGGTGGCAATACTGCCGGCAAAGCTGGACAGGTCCTTCAGCTTGGCAACCCCGTCATCCACAACCACCTCACTGCCACAGGTTTTGGTCCCCAGGTACCCAACCTTTAAATCGGTACCGGCAATGCGCATTGCGTCGGTGATACCGCAAACCTTATCTGCACCCTTAATTTTCACCGCCATTGCCAGAATGCCTCTGGGAATATGGCAGCCGTCGCAAATCAGCTCTATCACCACATCGTCGTGGAGGTAAGCCGCCTCCACCACACCGTCCAGCACCTTTTGTCCCACCTTGCGATAGGTGGAGCAGGCATTGTAGCAGTGGGTCACGTGGGAAAAGCCTGCGGCGATGGCACGTTCTGCCTCCTCGGTGGTTGCCTGAGAGTGTCCCATAGAGCAGACAACCCCTTTGGAGGATAAGAATTTTCCCATTTCTTCAATCCCGGGCAGCTCCGGCGCCGCATCCCAGCGGACAATGTGCCCCTGAGATAATGCGTACAGCCGCTTGACCTCCTCCATATCCGGATACCGCAGAAGGTCTCCCCGCTGGGCGCCCTTGGACTTTTCATTGGCGCCGGAAAAATAAGGTCCCTCCAGATGCAGTCCCAGGGTCTTTGCCCCCTTGCGTTCCGTCTGCAAATATGCAAGATATGTCCGGACAAACTGCTCCGTTTCCTCCGCTGAGGCGGTCATAGAGGTGGGGCACAGGGCAGTGGTGCCGTAACGCAGGTGGGTTTCGGTGACAGTGTGGAAGCTTTCCACCGTGCCCTCCATAAAATCGGCACCGCCACCGCCGTGAACATGGGTGTCGATAAAGCCTGCCAGGAGGTAATTCCCCTGCGCATCCAGCACCTGTGCGTCACTGGGCGCATATTTGCAATCAAGCGCTTTGATTTTTCCGTGGCTGAGCAGCACGGAAATGCCCTCCGTAACGGCATCCGCCAGCACCACACGAGCATTTGTAATCAGTAAATCCTTCATTTGTTGTACACCCTTATCTGCGGCACCGGGCAGGCAGTTGCCACCTGGGCTGCGTATAGTGTAGCATTGGGATGGTTCCGGAACAGGCTGCAGGGCACCTGACAGGTAATGTCTCCGTGGAGAATTTTCCGCAGGGCGCCGGCATTCCAGTCCCGGGGCATCATCATAATGACCTTCTTTGCCATAAACAGCTCCTTCATACCCACGGTAATGCAGTACTCCGGAATGGCATCCAAATCGGCGCCGCAGTTCATAAAGGCATTGATGGTTTTGGTCTCCCGGCTAAGCTTCAGCACCCGGGTGGAACGGTTCAAAAATTCCTCGTTGGTGCAGCTTTCTCCCGGCTCCGGCGGCTCATTGAAGGCATAGTGTCCGTTGATACCCACACCGCCGAACACCATATCCAGCTTGCCGTATTTTTCAATGATTTCCAGAACCTTTCCGGGATTTCCGGGGTCCGGGAAATACCGGTTTTCCGGCAGGACATTCCGTTCCTCATCAATCTGGGAGTAAAACACCCGGTCCATACCGCCCCGGAAGGAAAGGG
>JAFXAQ010000063.1 GCA_017516925.1 Oscillospiraceae bacterium
GCCCGGAGGTGGATTCGCCGCAGGCGAAGACGGAGGGAGAGAAACAAGTAGAGAAAATTCTCTCCCCCAGTCACAGCTTGCGCTGTGCCAGCCCCCTCGTCAGAGGGGGCCCAGTCTGTCAAAAAATACTTTTTTGACAGACTGACAGAGGTCAAAGAAGCGCCAAAGACAAGCAAACCGGACCCGTCGGCGTACAGATGGTACGTTAGGGTCCGGTTTGTGCAGTAAGCCAAAACAGCTTGCGAAAGCAAGCATTTTTTACAATCCCTCAGTCAATTGCCTAATATCGGCAATTGCCAGCTCCCTTTACACAAGGGGGCCTTTTGTGTGCACATAACCGCATCTGCGGTAGTCGGGCGGATAATATCCGCCTGCGGGCGGCTGATAGCCGCCCCTACAGATTCTATTGGACATTATATGCATTTGGGGCAGCCTCTTTCTTTGTTTGTAATGCACGTGTGGCATTCAGGACTGCCAGCACCATCACGCCCACATCGGCAAAGATTGCCAGCCACATATCCGCAAGCCCTGACGCCCCCAAAATCAGACACAGCAGCTTCACCCCTATGGAAAAACACACGTTCTGCCGGACAATTGCCATACACCGGCGGGCAATTTGAATTGCCTGGGGAATTTTCAAGGGGTTATCCTCCATCAGCACCACATCCGCAGCCGCAATCGCCGCATCGCTGCCAATTCCTCCCATGGCAATTCCCACATCTGCCCGGGTCAACACCGGCGCATCGTTAATGCCGTCCCCTACAAAGGCGGTTTTCCCAGGTTGCTTTTCCAGGATTTCCTCCAGTTTTTCCACCTTATCCCCTGGGAGCAGCTGGGCATAATACCCGTCTATGCCCAGGCTTTTGGCAATCACCGCAGCATTTTCCGCGCTGTCGCCAGTGAGCATCACAGTGTTCCGGACACCCAGTCCCTTAAGCTTTGTCAGCGCCTCCGCTGCAGTTTTTTTCACTGCATCCGTCACCAAAAGGCACCCTGCGTAGCTGCCATCTACTGCCATATAGACAGCCGTGCCCGGCTTATCCGGGGCAACAGGCGTGATGTTCAGCCTTTCCATCAGCCGGGCGTTCCCCAGCACGATTTCCCTACCGTCTATCCGGGCTGTAACGCCCCAGCCCCCTTGCTCCTGCAGGCTTTCTATTCTGTCCTGGTTTTGTTCCCTGGCCCAGGCCCGGACAATGCTTTTGGCAATGGGGTGGTTGCTACCGCATTCTGCAAGCGCGGCATATTCCAGCAAAAGCGCAGGTTCCGCCTCTGTTATTATCTCCGTAAGAACAAATTCACCCTTTGTCAGCGTACCGGTTTTATCCAGCACCACATTGCGTACCTCTGCCAAAGCCTCCAGATAATTGGAGCCCTTGATCAAAATTCCCTCCCGGCTGGCGCCGCCGATAGCCGCAAAGAAGCTCAGAGGCACACTGATCACCAAAGCGCAGGGGCAGCTGATAACCAAAAATGTCAGCGCCCTATAAAGCCAGATTGCAAAGGTACCCAGCCCCAAAAGCGGCGGTAAAACTGCCAGCAAAAGGGCGCTGGCACACACAAAGGGTGTATACCCCCGGGCAAACCGGGCGGTAAAATTCTCGGTTTTGGATTTGCGTCCGGAGGCGTTTTCCACCAGCTCCAGAATTTTTGATACGGTAGAGTTTTCATAGCTGCCGGTAGTTTTTACAGTAATCCGACCCGTGAGGTTAATACAGCCGCTGAGTACTGCGTCCTGCTCAGTTACCTCCCGGGGCAGGCTCTCGCCGGTAAGCGCCGCAGTATCCAGCGTTGTGTTTCCACGAACCACAATACCGTCCAGCGGGATTTTTTCGCCCGGGTACACCAAAATCTCACTCCCCACCGGTACCGTATCCGGCGCTACCTGTACTGCTTCTCCATTTTGAAGCAGATTGGCATACTCTGGACGGATATCCATCAGCGCAGCAATATTTCTCCGGCTTTTCCCCACCGCATAGCTTTGGAACCACTCCCCCAGCTGGTAGAAAAGCATCACCGCCACTGCCTCGTTGTAGTCCCCGGTTTTCTCCATAATCGCCAAAGCAATGGCACCCACCGTTGCCACCGCCATCAAAAAGCTTTCACTGAACACATTGCCCCGGATCATTCCCAGCCAGGCTTTTCGCAGGATATCATAGCCGATGAAGAAATAGCACCCCAAAAAAGCTGCGCCACGGCAAATGCCGGTCAAGGGCAAAAGATTGCACAGCACCAGCCACAAGGTGGCAAGAAGAATTCTTATCAGATTTTTCTTCTGTTTTCTTGTCATAATTCAATCATAAAGTCAGGCTCAATTTTTCTGCAGGCTTTCAAAATCGCCTTGCATACTGCCTTTTCCTCTGCCCCATCTGCATAGGTAATTACCATCTTTTGGGTCATAAAGTTGATTGCGGCGCTTTCTACACCGGTAACTTTTTTGGCGGCAATTTCACACAAATTGGCGCAATTAGCGCAATCTACCTCTATTTTGTAGGTCTTTGTCATTATATTTCCCTCCCTATAAATTAAACGCTTGTTTAATCGTTCCATTTGCAGTATAATGATTTTATCAGCGCAACGCAACCCTCTCCGGCAAAACACTGCCAATGGGAGCAAAATCATTTCCAAACGGAGCGATTCTGATATGAAGCACGCAGACATTCTTTCCCATATGCCCCAGGTAGAGAGCTTTTCCACCGTATCCAACCTGTTTAAGCTGTTGGCAGACACCACCCGGCTGAAAATCTTTTGGATTTTATGCCACCGGGAGGTCTGCATTTTACATTTGGCAGAGCTTTTGGCACTTTCCAGCCCAGCGGTATCCCACCACATCCGGCTTTTAAAGGAAAGCAATCTCCTTGTGGCAAGGAAAGATGGCAAGGAGGTATATTACAAGGCGGCAGACACAGAACTCTGCCAGCTTCTGCACCGGGCTATTGAGGAAACCATGCAGCTGACCTGCCCTATGGCAAAGGGTCTGGACCACGCAGAGCCAAAGGATGCCTATATGCGGAAAATTCACGATTATCTGCTGGAAAATCTGGACCAGCGAATTACCACGCAGACCTTGTCCCGAACATTTACGATGAACCCTACCACCCTGAAAGCTCGGTTCAAGCAAGCCTACGGTCATTCCATTGCCGCCCATATGCAGCTGCACCGAATGGAAAGGGCCACCGCGCTTTTGAAACACAGCGACCTGACGGTGCAGGAAATCTCCGGGCAGGTAGGCTATGCCAGCCAGAGCAAATTTGCCACTGTTTTTCGGCAAACTTACGGGCTTTCCCCTCTGGAATATAGAAAAAAACAGCCGACTTGACAGTCGGCTGTTTTCCAGTCTGTCAAAAAAGTATTTTTTGACAGACTGACAGAGGTCAAAGAAGCGCCAAAGACAAGCAAGCCGGATCCGTCGGCGTACAGATGGTACGTTAGGGTCCGGTTTGTGCAGTAAGTCAAAACGCCTTGCGATAGCAAGGCTTTTCAAAAAAGAACTGATTGCCACAGCCAGTGTTGCGACACTGGTTTCGCAATGACAACTTAATATCGGCAGATTGCTTTTTCAATATTGTTGTGTTTTGACGATTTGGGGGTTCTTTGACACTCTGAAAAACAGCCGACTTGACAGTCGGCTGTTTTCTTTTAGTTGTTGCGGAAACGGGCGAGGAAATCCTTGGTTTCCTGCTTCTGGGGATTGCCAAACAGTTCTTCCGGACTGCCCTGCTCGCAAATAACACCCTCGTTCATATACACTACACGGGTGCTGACATCCCGGGCAAAGGCCATTTCGTGGGTAACCACCAGCATGGTCATTCCCTCCTTGGCAAGGTCCTGCATAACGCTGAGAACTTCGCCAACCATTTCCGGGTCCAGGGCGGAGGTGGGTTCGTCAAACAAAAGCACCTCCGGATTCATTGCCAGCGCCCGGGCGATTGCCACACGCTGCTTTTGTCCACCGGAAATCTGCCGGGGCTTTGCATTGATATAAGGCGCCATTCCCACCTTTTCCAGGTAGTACAGGGCGGTTTGCTTTGCCTCTTCCTTGCTCTTTCTCAGGACCTTCATCTGTCCTACCATACAGTTTTGCAGAACAGTCATATTGGAAAACAGATTGAAGGACTGGAATACCATACCCACATGGCTGCGGTATTCGTGGGCTTTCACCTTACGGTCCGCCACATTTTTCTCGTGGAACAAAATCTCACCGGAGGTGGGGGTTTCCAGCAAATTGATGCAGCGTAAAAGCGTGGACTTACCGGAGCCGGAAGCACCGATAATGGAAATGACATCGCCCCTGTTCACCGTAAAGTCAATATCCTTCAAAACCTCGTTCTTGCCGAAGGTTTTGGAAAGGTGGTTGATTTGCAGTAATTTTTCCATTTTACTTACCACCTTTCTTTCCGTGTTCCTTGCTGCGCTCGTCAAAGGGACTGCCCTTGTCCGGGTGGTTATAGGTGCCCGCAGACATGGTCAGGGCATCCACCTGCACCAGCTCGTAGCTGGAATCTCCGTCCAGCTTCTTCTCAACCCAGCGCAGCAGGAAAGAAGCAAGCAGTGTCATACACAGATAACCCACCATTTCCAGAGCTGCCGAGGGGAAGTATTTAAAGGTGGCGCCTGCCACAGATTTGTGGGTTGCGAAGAACTCTGTAAAGCCGATGATGAACATCACAGAGGTATCCTTCAGGTTGATGATAAAGTTGTTGCCGATTTGGGGCAGGATATTACGCAAGGCCTGTGGGAGTATCACATTGGTCATGGTCTGCACGTGGGTCATACCGATGGCCTTGGCACCTTCGGTCTGACCGGGGTCAATGGAAATGATGCCGCCACGGACCGATTCTGCCATATATGCGCCGGTATTGATGGAAACCACCAGCAAAGCTGCAATCCAAATGCCCTCACTGCCACGGAACTGCACCGCATTGTCCGTAAAATACGGCAGACCGTAGAAAATAAATACCGCTTGCAGCACCATCGGCGTGCCACGGAACACTTCCACATAAATGCGCACCAGCGCACGAACCAGCTTGACAAAAAACCGCTTAATCAAGGTATCACCGGGGCTGCAGGGAATGGTATTGAGCACACCGCAAACAAAACCGATAATACAGCCAATCAGCGTAGCGCTGACTGC
Source organism: Oscillospiraceae bacterium (assembly GCA_017516925.1). Taxonomy (GTDB): domain Bacteria; phylum Bacillota; class Clostridia; order Oscillospirales; family Oscillospiraceae; genus Faecousia. The sequence continues at coordinate 5,135 of JAFXAQ010000063.1, forward strand.
CAAAATCAGCGTGTTCTGCATACCGGTTATGTAGGATTCGCCATACTTTCCCCAAAGCTTTGCCACATCCTGACAAAGCTGAATGAGTTTATCCATACTATCTATTCCTTAACTATAATTATGCACACTGCAAGCCGAGGGGGTCCCTCGGCTTGCAGTCGCTTGTTTAATTAGCCTTCAATGGGCTGTACAGCAATGGCATCTGCCATCAGCTTGTTAAAGTCATCGGCAGACATCTTGCTCAGGACTGCATCCAAAGCATCCTTCAGGACTGTGTTGCCCTTGCGGACGGAGATACCGATGTTCACGTCCTCATCGGAAACATCAAAGTCATCGCCGCTACCTGCAAAGTCCAAAATCATCATATCCGGGTAAGCGACCAAGGCGCCCTGTGCGGTGGGCATATCGGTGCAGACGAAGTCAACTGCGCCGGTCTCCAGAGCCATCAGCATTGCAGGAGCAGACTCTGCAGCTGTCTGGATGTCTGCGCCCTCAATCTGGGGCAGGCAGGTATCGTACCAAATGGTACCCATCTGGCTGGTGCAGGTGCCGGTGAGTGCAGAAATGCCGGTTGCGCTGGCCTGCTCGCTGCCGGTCTTGGTCAGGCAGACGATGGTTGCGTACAGGTAGGGACCTGCAAAGTCAACCTCTTCCATACGGTCAGCAGTCATAGACTGACCGGCGATAACAGCGTCGATGGTGCCGTTCTGCACTGCGGGGATCAGGGAGTCCCAATCCAGCTGCATAACCTCCAGCTCCCAGCCGTTGGCTTCGCAAAGCTTCTTAGCCATCATAACGTCATAGCCGTTGGCATAGTTACCTTCGGAGTTTACGATGGGCACAGCGCCGTTGGCGTCATCGGGCTGAGACCAGTTGTAAGGTGCGTAAGCACATTCCATAGCAACGGTGAGCACACCATCTTCCACGCCGGTCACTGCAGCTGCGCCGGTTGTGTCAGCGGTGTCGGTATTGGAGGCAGCGCAAGCTGCCAGGGTCAGAGCCATCATCAGGGCCAGGGTCAATGCAATCAGTCTTCTCATTTTCTTTTCTTCCTTTCGGTTTTTAATAACAAAAAAGAACCGCTTTACGAAGCGGTCCACAGAAAAAGCAAATACAGTAACATTCTTGCGTTTCTGCTTCGATAGCGCTTCACAAAGGTTTGTGACAGTCCGGCAGATGTTCTCTGACGACCCAGCAGGAAAAGCTCAGGCGGTTTCCCCACTTCGGCGGTGTTCCCTTTCCTCCCCGGCGGCTGCCTGGCCTTGCCGGAAGCTACTGATGAACCCCGCGCCTCTATCTAGGCGGTTCAATTTTTCCTTATACTAGCACGGAAGTATTCCCCTGTCAACCCCTTTTTTTATTTTGTTGTCTTTTTGTACAATATGTTTGTCTTCACCCTGTGAACATTTGACAATTGTAGTAGATTTTGCTACACTGCAGCCTGACAAGATTGGCGTGGATAAGTATGAACCGCGCAAAAGGAAAGCTGCCGGGAGCTATGGGGATTTTCGGTACCATTGGGCTGCTGGTGCGCTTTATCCCGCTGCCCTCGTCGATCATTGCCCTGTGCCGGGCTGTATTGGGACTAGGGTTTTTAATTTTGGCTGTCATAGGTATTGTACACACCGGAATTGCTTACACATTATATTTGGGGGCTTTGGAAAAGCTCAGCGCCAAAGCCATTGGTGTTTTATGCTACTTAGACCCGGTGCTGGCAGTGGCGCTCTCCGCACTTATCTTAAAAGAACCGATGAGCCCCCTGCACATTCTGGGCACCGTCCTGGTTTTGGGAAGCGCCCTCTACAGCGAATTGCCGAAAAAAGAGCACCTTAACAGGTGCTCTTTTTCATTAACACGATTTAACCAAGCAGGTCGTCAAAGTCAATTTCAGCCTTGTCGCCCTCGTTACCACTCTTGCTGGGCTCTACATCATCATCCGTATCCACGCCCACAGATACGGAAGGCTTTGTCTCATCCGTATCCTTCCCCTCAGTGCTCTTGGTGGGGTCAGCGACGTTATCCTCGGTGGGGTCAGCCACAGCGTCCTGGGTACCCACAGTCACATCCAGGTCTGTGTTTTCCCCGACTGCTGCTGTGGTGGTTGTGCCACCCTGGGCGCCGGCGCCGTTCTGGTTCAGCAGCACAACTGCTACCACAATGACCGCTATCAAAACAACTGCAGCCACCGCAAGAAGAATATACATTTTTTTCTTGTTATCCATAATCATACCTATCCTTCAAAATCAATTATAATAGCCGTATTTCGTACCGGTTTCCAGCTCTACACCATTGAGCACAAAGCCCAGAACCTTAGCGCCGGTCAGCTGCAAATTATTCACAGCCTGCTTCACGTAGTCCTTTCTGGACCGCCCTTGGCGCACCAGCACCAGCACGCCATCCACACAGTTGGCAATAATACAGGCATCCGATACCACATTCACCGGAGGCGCATCAATGAGAATATACTCATACTGCCCGGACAACTCCTCAATCAGCCCACGGAAGGTGTCCGTTCCCAAAAGCTCAGAGGGGTTCGGCGGAATATCTCCGGAGAAAATAATGTCCAGATTGGGATAAACCTCCCGGCGGATTGCCTCCTCCGGTCTTACCAGACCTGCCAGCACATTGGAAAGTCCGGGAATTGCCATCTTGCCGGTGAGCCTTGCCAAGGCAGGACGGCGCAGGTCTGCATCAATCAAAAGCACCTTCTGCCCGGCTTCGGCAATGGAAATCGCCAAGTTCAGGAACGTGATACTCTTGCCCTCGCCGGACATGGCGCTGGTGATACAAATCCGCTTGCAGCTGTCTCCCTGCAAACAAAACCGCACATTGGTTCTGAGGGTTTTGTAAGCCTCTCGGACAGCAAAATTGTCATTTTTAATTAACAGCTTCCGTTTTGACCCGGTCATCAATTCCGGCGACTTCAGCTTCTCAGTCTTTTGAAAAAACATTTTCATCAATTCCTTTGCTTCCGGGTTTTCTTCACGATTTCCAGCACATCCGGGATAGTTCCCAGCACCGGCACAGAACAAATCTCCAGCAAATCATCCTCGCTCTTTACGCGCACATCCAGCATATGAGCAAGTATGATAACCGCAACCGCCAACAGTGCGCCTACGGCAAAGCCAAGCACACCGGTCATAGAATAATTGGGGCTGCTGCGGGTTGTGGGCACCTTTGCGTAGTCCACAATTTCAGCGGAGCTGCCCTGAATAATCTGAGAAATTTCCGCAGGGGCAATGTCCGCAATGGCATTTGCCAGCTTTGCGGAAAGCTCCGGCTCCTGGTTAGTCACCGTGACCCTAAACATTTCCGTATCATTTAAGGACTCTGCGGAAATCATCTTCCGCAGGCTTGATGAGCCAATGCTGGCGCCGGTTTCGGCGATTACCTTTTCCAGCACACGGTCACTTTTAATGATATTGATATAGGTATTGACCAGCTTGGTTGCAACCGTAAGGTCATTGGAGGTAATGGCATTTCCCTCCTGATTGGATTTGTTATTCACATACATGGTCACGCTGGCTTCATACTGGGGTGTCACAAAATTCACCGTGTACAACAGCACCGTACTGCAGCAAATAACTGCCGCCAGCAATACAATCCAGACCTTATTCACCAAAAGCTTGACAAGCTCAGGCAAATTGATTTCCATTCCGTTTTGCATATTGCCTTCCCTCTCCTCACACATACAGCGTATCACTTTACAAATCCCGGTTATTTTAACACAAGAAGGAACTATTGTCAACCTTCCGGACAGGTTTCTGCAAGCACCGGAGCTGAGAGAATTCCCAGCTCCCGCAGCCGGTAGCTTTCCGTCCAGGATGCACCGGTGGACCGCCATGCAGTGGGATTGATCCAAATGTTTTTCAGGTCTGCCCGATGTACCGGTCCGAAGCTGTTCTGCCGGTTGCCCAACAGGGTGATTTCCAGCGTATGCTCTCCGGCAGGCAGGCTGTCAAACGCCGTCCGGTAAGGGGGATACAGAATATATTTCTGCTCGCCGTTCAATCTGCAGCGCAGACCGGCACCGGCATAGTGGGGCACCGTCACTGACAGCTTACCGCCACCGGTTTTCACCGGGATGCTGTAGGTAATATTGCCGCCATAGTGGGCAAGTCCCTGTCCGGTTACATCTCCGAAGCCAAGGAAGCCGGCTTTGGGTGTCAGGCGGCGGTGCTCTCCAAAGACCTGTACATCAAAATCGCCCAGCAGATAGCACCATTCCAGTCCAATCCGGTGGCTGAAGGGTGTCTCCAGCTCCAGAACATTTTCCCCCGCCTGCAGCGCGCCCAAAAGCACAGTGCCGATGGCTTTATCCACGTACCAGCCCTGAGGCTTGGCAGAAACGCACTGTCCGTTCAGGTAAATTTTGGTGTTTTCCGCCTCTTCCAATGCAAGCTTCACATCGGTAAGAGTCTGGGTGCAGAAAATGCGGAAACGCAACCGTGCTGTTCTGGGCGCTTCCTGCTCAGAAACGGACCAGGGCTGGGCGCTCCCTTCGGAACGAAGAGGCCAAGCCAGACGCTGCCGCAGGGCATTGTCTGCCCGGAGAAGCTCTGTTTCCGGGGCATATTCCTCACCCGCAAAGCCATATTCCGCCTTGTCCAGCAACAGCACATTGGGCTCGTCCAGCCGATAGGCTACCTGCTGCGGCAGGGGCAGTACGCTTTCGTTTCCGGACATTGCTTTTTTCTCCGCAACCGGCACATTTTCCGGGGCCGTATAGCGCAGAAGCAGACTGTCCAGGTCATAAAGCTGGGTTTTTACAATCGTTTTTCCGCCCACAATTTCCGATGTCATCGGCAGAATTTCTCCGATCTGGCTGTCGTACCGCAAAACGCCGTAGACGCCGGGAACCGTGATGGTTACCTCCTGGCACACCGGCACATCCCGGTTTCCGGGCATTTGACCGTGGGCAACAAAGAGCCACAGGTCCTCGCCGTCTTTGCGCAGCTGGTGCATCAGATTTTCCGTCAGCGCCCGGTTCTTGCCGACGATTTTCACAGTGCGGACAGGCTCTACCGCATCGAGCACATCATTTTTCGCAAAGGGAATGTGCTGCGCCTTTTCCCAAAGCTTTCCGGGGCGGTCACTTTCCCCGGCATCCGCAAACTTAGGCGCATCGCCCAAAAACACCAGCTGTCCGCCTTCTCTTTGGAACAGCTCCAGACGCTCCAGGGTTGTGCTGCGGAGGGTTTCGCAGCCGGGCACCAAAATCATATCGTATGCCATCTGCCCCACCTGCAGTGGCGCGCCGCCCTGGGCGCACTGCTCCGGCAGCAGGGATTCGCTGATAAAGTCAAAGTCAACGTTACCCATCAGCAGCCACTGGGTCAGGTCCTGGAAATTTCTGTCCAGCTGCTTGCGGTAACCGTCGGTCTGGTCCGTAGGTCCAAAGCGCAGCCACAGGCTTTCGATGGGATGCACTACACCCAGACGCACCTGGGGCTTGCCTCTTACCAGGGCTGTTGCCAGACGGGCATAATGGTCCTCCACCTGGGCATAATCCTGCCACCAGGGGGATTGATAGAAAATAGATGCCGGGAAGTCACGCTTTGCCTCTCCCTTCATCGACATAAAGGACAGGTGAGGCACCCGGACAACTACGCCCTGGGCTGCCAGCCAGTCACCCTGAAATTTGTAGGTTCTGAAATCGCAGTCCCAACCGGTGACACCATAGCACTCACACATGGTACCCTCTCTGCCATACTGGCGGGCGGCAGATTGGGCCTGTTTTGCGGTTGTGTACTCGGTTTTGTTACACAGCATATCGGTACCGGGGAGCTGAAAGCTGCGGTAGGAGCGCATGGTATCACCCTGGGCCTTGGTCTGTCCCACCAAGGTCGCTTCGCTCATTACGTGACCGGTGAAGGTCAAGCCGTTTTTCTGGCACCAATCACCGCACTGGTCCAGGAAGCTGCTGACAAACAGCTCGCAAATATGGTCGTGATAATGGTACCGGGTAGTGGACACCTTGCCGTCAGGCAGCTCCCACAAAAGCTCCGGCAGTTTTTCCAGAATATCCTCGCCGTAGGCTTCCCGATAGGTTTCCGGCACACATTCCGTCCAGGGCAGGAACACATCGGCAGTATCCGTGGGGCAGTCCAACCCCTTCTTGCCTACAATCTGGGGCTCATCGGTAAACATTGCCGGGACAATGCCGCCAAAGTCCTTGCCTACGGTTTTCCTGTAGGGCTCATAGGTGACGTCAATAAATTCCGCCATGGTTTCCCGGCTCAGGGTATCGGCATAAGCGCCGTACTGGAACCAGGGACTGGGGCTCATCGTTTCCACATAGGCATACCACTTGGTTCCCTTGGCCTGCTGCGCTTCGTCTATCCGCTTGGCAGACTGCAGGCAGCCATTTTCATCCAGCACCACGTCATAGCAGGCAAGCAAGTAGCCATTATTGGCCCGGGCGGTAATATGCGGTCCCCGCAAGCCCGAAATATAGGGCTTACTGTCCGGGGTGTAGGGATTGGGAGTAAACAGCAGATACTTCGCCCGGTTCTTTTCCTCTTTGGTGATAAGACCGCCTGCAACACCGGAGGGCCATCTATCCTCATCGTACAGCCAGGCAAGCATCCCCTCCTGGCGGCATTTTTCCACACAGAGCTTGACCATATCCATATGTTCCCGGCTTAAGTAGGGCGTTTCCATACCGGTACGCACATGCAGGTGGGCACCGCCAACACCCATTTTCTTAAAAATATCCAGCTGCCAAGCCATTTCTTCCGCATCCAGTTTGGTGTTCCATGCCCAGAAGGGCGCAGCCCGGTACTCACTGGTAGGATTGCGGAACAGGTCCTCTGACAACACTTTTTCGTCTTTTTTCGGGAAAATCATATCGATCACGCTCCTTGGCACAAGTATAGCATACCCACGGTCAAAAGGAAACACCAAATTTGATAAAAACCATTCAAAAAGTGCGTGTTGCAAAGCACTGCAACACGCACTTTTTATAAACCGGCATCTTCTCAGACCTTTACTTTCACCACAACCTTTTTGCAGGGAACAGAACCGTCAACCGCCACACCGGGACGGTGGATATCATTGGGATACAGAACGGCAAAGCTGCCGGGGTTGAGGGTGATGTTCTCGGTTTTGCAATCGTAAAACCAGACATCCTTTTCTTCCCGGGCTTCTGTTTCGGTTTTCTCGCATTCCAAGGGCGCAACACCCATATACTCCTCACCGGATACCAAAAACTGAATGTCGATGTACTTTTTGTGCGCCTCTGCCCGGGCGGAGTCCACCTTGGAGCAATACTCCTGCACCATATAGAAAATGTTGTCGCCATCCAGGGTGTATTTACCCGGCTCCATCCCGGAAAAGTCCATCTTGGCAAGAAACTCCAGCGCAGTAGAAACCCGCCCCAGACCTTTGTAGTTATCAATGTGGGAAATGGTATCAAAAATCATAAGTATTCCTCCTTTTCTGTATGGGACCAACATCATAATTTTAACACAGCATCTCCGGAAGCGCAAGAATTTTCCTGAAGCTTTCCTTTTCTCTTTTCATTATCTATGATAGAATGAACAAAAGGGGCATCGAGGGCGCCGTCCCCTACGAACGCGATGATTCCGCATTTTATTTCAACCTTCAAACGATTTTGCCACCGGGATGTTGGAGAAAAAGTATTCCGACGTTCCTATTACGACCATATGATTCGCAATCAGCAGGATTACGACGAAATATAGGAATATATCGAAAACAATCCCCGTAAATGGTATCTGCAAACCCACGATCTTTTGTAGGGGACGGGTTTCCCGTCCCGTTTGTCCCAATAAAAATAAAAACCCTTGAAAACCAAGTGGTTTCAAGGGTTTGGTGGAGACTACGGGACTCGAGTAGAAAAGGTAGCCGCCAGTGTTTGCACTGGCGGCAGCAACAGTCCTTATGCCGATAAAATAATAATGCCGACACTTGCGATTTTATTTAGGTTAGCAATATGCTTACCAAGAAAGTGTCGGCATTTTTTATTTTAAGCCACTCAGCTTCTTGAGCACGTCTTCATCGTTTGCATATTTAAAAACGGGATCCTCTTCCATAATTTCTTTGAGCGCTTCATTGACTTTCTGCTGCGCTCTTCTTTTCATTTCATCAGTAGCCTTGGCATATATTCTTGTCGTTTCCTCGTTGGAATGGCCTAACCATTCCGACACTAAGGGAAGCGGGACACCCGCAATATAAAGATGCATTGCTCTAGTTCGGCGAAACAGATGGGGATGCAGATGTATGATTTCAGTACCACCCGCCTTAATTTGCTTTTCGTATGTCCTCATAAATCTTTGCACATTATCTGACGACATAGCAGTTTTAATTCCATTGCGCTCTGTGTAAAACAATAATTCCTCCTGCTCTTTTTCGATTTCGCTATGGTATATGGCGCAGTACGCTCTATAATACGGCAATATGTTTGCGGAAATCGGGGTGCATCGATATTTCTGCCCCTTGCCCCAAATATGTATGTCTGGTTCACCTCTGCTGTTTACGACAAAATCTTTTACTTTCAGGTGCAGAATTTCATCGTCTCGGCACCCGCTTTCATAGAGCAGAGCGAGAAAAAATCTATCTCTAACGCCTGTTTTTTTACTGACATTTGGCTGTTCGAGAATCATCTTAATTTCATCGATGGAAAGCCATGAGAACTCAGGAGTTCTTGTATCTGCAATCTCTCCAATTTCACAGATTTCTTCGTACTCAACAAATGAGATCAGGTTGTTTTTGCGTAAGTACTTACAGAAACCCCTTAAATGGGTCAAGCGTTGATTTGCTGTAGTCGCAATATTATTCCGGCTATTTAATAACCATTCCATGAACCCAACAATATTTTGCTGCGAGAAATCAGCCGCTTTTGTTCTTGTCAGCGGAATGCCGTTTACCACACTTAAATATTCAAAGAAAATATTTAATGCGTACTTATACGCTTCAACAGTATGCTTGCTACACTTCTTAATATGAGGAAGGTAGGATGTCAAAAACACCTTTATTGCCTTAAACAGTTCCGGATCTTGAATTTTGTTCTTCATCAATACTCACCACCTTTTCCATAAATTCTTGAGACCGAATTCCAGTCAATACTCGATGTGTTTCTTAGCCTCTCGGGTATCAGGTGGATGTAGTACAGTGTATGTTGTAACGAAGAATGCCCCATATATTCGCTCAAGAAGGGCATTAAACTCATGACATCCTTTCCTTCGTCGATCCATTTAATGATGTTTCGCGATGCAAAGGCATGCCTCAAATCATAAGGGCGCGGGTTGCCATGTTTGACCAATCCACTGTTATCCCAGCACTTATGGAACATTATACCCATCCAGTCTATAGAACAAGCAGTGCCACGATATTCGATGAAATATGTCCGGTTTGGTGGTGAAAAACTATTATAAACAGAGCAAAGCTGTCGCATATCCTCAGAAATAATGATGTGTCGATCCTTATTGCACTTTGTTTTTCTTATATATACATCACCGGTTTTAAGATTGACATCGTTGCGTAGCAGACGAAGCGGCTCGCCAGGTCGCATCCCGCAGCAATACATAAATCTAAAAATTACCGGCAGTACAAAATCTGGATGGTATTTTTCTGTCCTTTTGGTGGCAGTATAGTTATCGACTGAATCAAAAAATGCTTTCAGCTCATAATCCGAGAACACATAAGGAATATACCCTATACATTTCAGATTGTAGTCATCATCGGGAATATACGAGTGAATTCCAATAAAGTTCAGATAATTTGAAAAATTCCTAATATGAGTTACACTTTTTGCTTGTGTATTGGATGACATGTGAGCTCGATGATTCAACCAACTATCCACCATATTTTTTGTGATTGTTGTTTCGTCTGGAAAATTTATCAGACAATAATCAAGAAACTTCTTGATTCCTTTTTTTGCAGAGAAACCCGAATAGCCAGTACCGATTCTGTAATTGCAATAATCTTCGATTTTGGAATATACTTCCTCAAACATTTCTTTTCCCTCCTCATTCTGCCTTGAAATGCGCAGCATATATGCCTGAGCAAATAGGAATTTCAGTAAAATCAAATGCACAAAAGCTAACTTCGTTTTTGTTATACGAAAGATATGGTTTGTCTTCTAAAATGCTCTTATGTCCAAGCATTTGGGAGATTACCTCTATAGGAGCACCGGACAGCGACAATTCTGTCGCAAAAGACCGTCTTAGGCTGTGGAAACCCCGCTTGTAAATATGCTCAACCCCGGCAGCATCACAGTATTTTCTTATTAGACCGGTAAAAGTCCCGTGTCTTCGGTTAAAGGGTCTATAAGGAGCTTTTGAGATCAAAAAGATATATTGAGAATCCGATTCTGGACGTCCTTTCAATATGTAATCCGAAATCGCATTCATAACACGATTGGTTAAGGGTAAAGTTAATGGTTCATTCGTTTTATCCTGGTTTACTTTGATGATTGCATTTTTCCAATCTATATCAGAAAACTGCAATGTTCGAATATCCACAGCCCTCAAACCAGTGTCAAAAGCCAACAGTATTATTGCGTAATCTCTTAAGCCTACCGAGTCACTGGTGTCTATAGCATTAAGCATTTTAGTGATTTCTTCTGCAGTAAAAGGCTCTATGAGTGTATCCGAGCGATCTTTTAGATGAACATAAGTAAAATCGAGATTATGAGCATTGATCTGGTTTTTCCGAAAGTATTCGGACAGCAATTTCACAGCCCTCATAGTCCTGGATTTACTCCCGCTTGTAGAGTTCGGGATTTCTGTTCCAATAAACTTAAGTAGGTGGTCATCTGTAATGTTTAGAAGGCTGTCATTTTCGCCACACGCATAGGAGCAAATATGCCTAAGAGAAATATCCATTTCCTCTCTGGGGATCCCTTGAAGATTGTAGCTATCAAGTATTGAATTGATTACAGCTTCATTTTCCTTGGAAACGACATATTTTCTTCTGTTGACATATGGATTTAAATCCGCAGTTCCCTCCGCCGCTATTTCTTTGATTAGTCTGGTTGCTCGCTGCCATTGGCGCAGATAAAAGTAACAAATGGTCCCGTTCTTATGTTTTTCTTCGTAGTCTACCATGAACTGAGATAACAAGCTTTCGTCATAATATGCAGAGCCGAGACTTGCAAAATACTTTTTTAGAAACTCATATTTCTTAGTGTAACCCCCAAGTGTTGATGCCGAAAGGCCTTGCGCCTTTAATAGGTTAAGCGCCTTATCAGTTAAATCGGTTAGACGTATATGTGTGCTCATTGTATTTCCTCCTATGACAATTCGGTGAAAAGTTTGCAGGGGCCTAGAACTAGCAGCGAAGATTACTCTTCGCCGCCAGTTTCAATTTGTGTACTGAACTTCTTTAGCTTAATTGAAAAACGGGCGGTGACGGCTCGTTTTGCCGTCACCGCCCGTTTTATTCTTTGGGTGGATCATTTAACTGCTCTGCGCTTTTTCTGCTCAATGCAGATTACGGTGATGCCTACGAATGATACGATCAGCAGGAGCCACCACAGCCACAGTTTGCTATTATCTCCTGTTTGCGGGCCTCCGGGAACATCGGGCGTTTCCTCGCCCTCGTAGACAATGATGAAGTCGGAGAAGTGACTAACATCCCAAACAAGATGTTTGTTCTCATAACGAGTATCCAGTTTCTCCGTTGTGCCATCATCGGCTACATACCACACGGAGAACTTTTCTGCTTTCAAGCCGTTTGGAATTTCAAACGGAACACTGAGTGTTGCCACGCCGCCCTCAAAGTCGGAAATGCGTTTGTTTGCTTTCACGCAGAGCAGATAGGCTTCATATCCGCCATACACATTCCAATCCTTAACAGCAGATTGTTGTCTCTCGTTCAGAAGTGTCTCGCCCACATTCTCTAAAACAAGAACGACCTCGTTGCACTCTGCCTGCTCCACGATAGCTTGCATTGTCTTATCATCCAGCTTCACGGAGCCGTGGGGGAAGTCCACCTGCAAGGCTTCGTGTTCGTTGTGGGTTTCCTCGGCTTCGCTGGTGATATGTTCAATGGACGTTACCGGGAGAATGATTTTGCAAACACCCTCGTCAAGCTTGGTCAAGTCGATCTCAATGAGACCGTCTTTGTCCTTATCGCCTATGATGTGGTCGATCTCCGCAAAATCCAATTCGTGAAGCTCTACGGTATCGCCGTCAATGGTCACGTCTGCGTGGATTTCGTTGTCATCACCACGGACGGGAACGGTCACAGTATCGCTACCGGGACCGGGCTGATCGCCTTCATCTTTTTCGTAAATCACATAGTAGTCATTTCCATCGGTGGTAAAGGATACGTTGCTACCCGAAGTAGTGGAAGACAGGTTTTTGTCTGCACCGGAGGTATTGACAGAGCTGACGGTCAGCCCCGAACCGGATACCGAAACACTCACGTTTGCGCCGTTTGCACTAATACGGTTGCCCTCGGTATCCTCAAAATGAATGTCATAAGCTGCCTTGGCATCGCCATCCACGCAACTGTCAATCCAACTCAGCGCATCACCTGTCATGGGAATGACCACAAGGGTCTTTGCATTGGATGGAGCGCCCGTCACGCTGACGGAAACACCGTCTGCATTGATAGAAGCTACGCCGTTCTGTACCGGGGCTACATACGCTCCCTCAACGGTGGAAACATATTTTACCGTCACGTTATTTTCTTTTTCATCTTGTGCTGCAAAGGCGGGGAAGCTCATGGAACACACAAGCACGACCGTGAGCAGCATTGCTAATAATCTTCTCATGTTTTATTCCTCGCTGATAGTCGTATTGAGAGATACCGCACCCTCGGAATAGTAGGTGTCGGGCTGATATGACATGATCTTCAATACGATGGGAGTTCCTGTTTTCGGAATAGTATCAAGTTCAACTGACTGCACATA
>JAFXAQ010000064.1 GCA_017516925.1 Oscillospiraceae bacterium
GGGAGCAGTTCGTGTAATCCAGTTTCTGCGCTACAAAAAAGACGAATCTTATCGCGAAAAATGGGATGTGGAGACACAGGACGAGCGCAACCATTTTATCCGCAACAAGGCGTGGGCATGGGCCGGATATCTGTTTGTTTTGATCGCAGCCATCTGTGCTATTGTTTTCAAGTTGCTGGGACAGGATCTGCTCTCAATAACGGCAGGCTTTGCCGTCAGCATTCTGGTGCTTCTTTACTGGGTCTGTTACTTGGTGCTGAAAAAGAAATATTGATACCGTTTTATTCAGCGCAGGCGGCGATATACCGCTTGCGCTGTTTGTCATTCTAGAAATTAACACTTGCGCATCCCCCAAAATCAGAATTTGTCGAAAGTGAGAGGAAATTTAAAAGCGACCGGTTTCGACATTTCATCTATGTCAACTTAGGGCCTCGAGCCCGAGCGCTGCCGGCGGCAGATACAGCGAGGGCGCAGAGTGTGCTGTGGTCGGCAGGTGACGCAGCCGTTCGCGGCAAGGAAACTGCCGGGTACCACAAACGGACAGCGGGTATGGTGTGTAAAAACCCCCTTTTTTGTGTGTTTTTGGGATGAAAACGCAATTTTTCTGCAAATTTCTTTTGTCCCTTACTTGACATCAGCGTGTCCGGCTCTCCTGTTGCGGTGCCCGATAAAATCTTCGGGCTTGCGCTTGTCCTCGATTTTATCGACCGCTGCCACTCGCTCAGGTCGCTTTATCTGCCACCGGCAGCGCTCCCATCGCTCCCCCATTATCCAGAACGGCAAGCTCATCGGCGCAGTTACCCATGTTTTGGTAAATGATCCTCAAACCGGTTACGGTATTTTTATCGAGAATATGTTGGATGCAGCCAGCTAAAGCCTCCCTCTGATGAGGGTTGATTTCCCCGTCAGCGGGGAAAATGTCCGCAAAGCGGACAAAAGGGGCCCGGGGGTGGCACGGCGAAGCCGTGACGGAGGGAGAGAATTCTCTCCCCCTGCTTCGCTATCGCTCAGCAGCCCCCTCGTCAGAGGGGGCCTTGGAGAGGAGAAATAATCATGGATTTCTACAAAGTTCCCATTGGGTTCGGTATGGCTTTAGCTATGAACCATCCGGCTATGAACGCCTATGCCGCATGACCGAATCCCAAAAGCAAGCCATCCTCAACAAAGCCCACAACGTCCGCTCCGAAAAAGAAATGCACGACTTCGTGGCATCCCTCGCAGGATGCATGCATTCTTTAGAGGATGTCCACATTCCTCAATGTCACTAACTTAGTGACATTGGGGTCATGACCCCCACCGCTTTTTATTCTACTCTTGCAGATAATTCTGCTGGAACTCTTTTCTGTATTTACCGGGCGTTGTCCCGGTTTCTTTTTTGAATATCCTGCTAAAGTATTGCTGACAGCCAAAGCCACAGTTTTCGGCTACGATACCAAGGGGGATGTTGGTATTCCATAATTGCTTTTTTGCTTCTGTGATGCGACAGCTGATCAGATAGTTATGGGGAGATAAGCCGGTAACGGCTGTGAAAATATTATGAAAATAGATGGGGCTTAGGTTGACTGCGCAGGCAATATCCTGCAGACTGATCCCTCTGTGATAATTGGCTTCGATGTATCGCTTGGCTTTCGCGATAATCTCGTAATTTTGTCCGCTTTGCAATTTAGGGATTGTTGCGTCAGAAAGGACAAGGCTCAAAAAAGATAATATCCGACTTTGCATAAGCAATTCATTGGTTTTACTTTCATTTAAAAGGATGATCTCATTTAGGAGTTCTATCATCTTTTCAGGGTGGCTGCTATTGAAATAGGCAGGTGCCTTTGTCAATCTTTCGGCCAGCTCTCCCTCTGTAAGGAATTTCAGGTACATTGTTTTAAAGGGAAGGTGGCTGTAGCGGACCTGCCCCGGTGTCGCTATTTGAATATGATGCTTTTTTATAGTGTACGCATTGCCGTCGGCGTAGGTGGAGAATCCATCTTCAAGAAAAAATTCTATCTCGTATTTTACCGCCCTGCGTTTGGGGGAAACCTTCAGATCTCCAAATTCGCTGCAATCGTAGTAACCGCAGGTGATATCGTAAGGAAGGGTTAGCATATTGTACCTCACAGTAAGAAAAGATAAAAACTCCGTAATATTATTACTTTAAAAATCCAGTATATTACATTTATAATACAATAAGAAATAATAATTGTAAAGGAGCTTTTTATGGAAAAGGTTAAAATTTACGAAAGCAAGATTGTGATCCCTACCTACCCAGAGCCTGAGCCCGAGGAATTGCCGATGTTTGCAGAAAACCGCGTGCATCAGCGATCCAGCGGCAGACCGTATCCAAACAAGGTAGTCATGCAGGTCGATCGCACCCATAAGGAAGACAGAGAATATAAGCTTGTAACGCTGGAAAACGAATATGTAAAAATTGAAATTCTTCCGCAGATCGGCGGCAGAATCTATTCCGCATACGACAAAACCACGGGTTACGATTATTTCTATAAGCAGCATGTGATCAAGCCCGCGCTGATCGGTGTGCTGGGCTCCTGGATATCGGGCGGTGTGGAGTTCAACTGGCCGTTCCATCACAGAGCCTCCGGATTTATGCCCTGCGATTTTACGATCGAAGAATTTCCGGACGGAAGTGCCGCCTGCCACCTATCTGAGCACGACCCCATTGACCGTATGAAGGGTATGGTCAGCATCATTTTAAGACCGGGAGAAACCTCCCTTGAAACAAAAATGCGCTTATACAACAGAACCGCAGCAGAAAAATCCTTCCTTTGGTGGGAAAATGCTGCCGTTCCGGTAAACGAAAGCTATCAGATATTCTTTCCTCAGGATGTTTCCTATGTCAATTTCCATTATTTGAAATCAAGGACCACCTACCCCATAGCAGGAAACGGGGTATATAACGGCATTCCTATGGATACCGACCGGGATATTTCCTGGCACAAGAATACCCGTCAGGCAACCTCTTATTTTGCCTGTGCATCGGATTATGATTATTTCGGCGGCTATGACCACAGCAAAGCGTGCGGTGTTGTTCATATTGGCGACCATCACATTTCCCCCGGTAAGAAAATGTTTACCTGGGCGTATTGTCAGCTGTCAAAATCCTGGGAGAATGCACTGACCGACACAGACGGCGAATATGCAGAATTGATGGCAGGCTCATACTCCGACAATCAGCCGAACTTTTCCTGGCTGGCACCCTATGAAACCAAGGTGTTTTCCCAGCATTGGTATCCCATCGCAAAAATCGGCACGCCCACTTTTGCAAATCTGAACTGCGCCATGAAATTGGACAAAGAGAACAGGGCCTTCAAATTACAGTCTACAAAGATTTTCAAAAACGCAACTGTAAAAATCTTTGCCGGTGGGGATGTTTTTTGGGAAGCTGCTTGTGATCTGCTGCCCAACATGCCTCTGGAGCTGGCGGTGCCGCAGCTGCCGCAGTATGTAACCGTATCGGTTGTGGCCGACGGAAAAACCGTGGCACAGTATACAGAAAAGAAGCTCGATCAATTCAATATGCCCGATGTTATTACGGATATGCCGTCTGCCGCAGGTATGAATGACGCCGATGAGCTTTATCTGGCAGGCGTTCATGTAGACCAGTACCGTGACCCCCACACCAATCCGGACAGCTATTGGAAGGAGGCACTAAAGCGGAAGGTCAACCACATCCCCTCTCTGATCGCAATGGCAAAATATGAGCTGGGAAGATATTGTCTTGACACAGCGGAAAATTTTATTAAAAGGGCAATCGATGCCATCACGGTCTATAACGAGCGTGTGCAGAGCGGTGAGGTTTATTATACATACGGTCGTATTTTGGAAGCCAAGGGTGAGATCGACAAGGCGTACAATTACTACTACAAGGCCTACTGGGCAGCCGACTGTGTAGCCAAGGCAATGACACGGATTGCCTTGCTGGACATTCGCAGTAAGGATTATCAGGAAGCTGTCCGTCACGCAAGAAATGCCCTTGACTACGGCGCAAACAACAATCTTGCAGTGGTCGCTTTGGTGATAGCCCTCCGGGAAACAGGTATGCAGGAAGAGGCAGCTGCACTGCTCAAAAAGCAGCTTGAAAAGGACAGCCTTGACCATCTGGCAAGATATTTGTCAGACCGGAAAGATTTTTATGCTGTAATGGATTCTGATGCAATCCAGACCTGTTTGGACATCGCCTTTGATTTGTCTGCTATGGGCAGATACGCAGACATCATCACGCTGTTTGAAGGTGCAATCTCGCATTCCGAAAGCAACCGCAAGGTCATGGCTTATTACGCATTGGGTTACTACAAGTTCCTTGCAGGAAGCGATGGCAGCGAGGAATACAAAAAGGCAGAAACTGCCGCCTTGGGCTGTGCATATCCTGTCCGGTTCGAAGAGCAATGCATCCTGGAGGACGTGATCAAGAGGACTGGCAACAAAACCGCAAAGATGCTTTTGGGCTGTTTGCTTTACAACAAGCTGCTCTACCGTAAGGCCGCCGCCCTCTGGGAGCAGTGTGACGATTATATCTCGAGAAGAAACCTTGCGGTGGCATATTTCAGCCATTTGGGTCGGGAGGCAGATGCGCTTTCGATTATGAAGGCGCTTGTCAAGCAGCGCCAAGAGGACGAAGAGCTGCTTTATGAAACAGTTTGCCTGATGGACAAAATGGGAATATCCCCTAAGGAAAAAATCGACCTGATCACTTCCCGCAAGGTTACGCGCGACGATATTTTAACCGAGCTGAGTAAGGCATACAATCAGGCGTTTATGCCCGACGAAGCAATCGAAACACTGCTGTCGCACTGCTTTGTTCCCTGTGAAGGCGGTGAACACGCTATTGCTGACCAGTATATGTTCGCTTATCTTGTAAAAGGAAAAACCGAACTTAATAAAGGTAATTATGAAAAAGCAATCGAGTTCTTCAAAAAGGGACAGGTGCTGCCGCAGTCTTTAGGCGCAGGAATCTGGAATCATTGCAAGCGCATTCCTCTTAAATTCTATGAAGCAATTTGTCTCGAACAAATCGACGAAAAGGCAAAAGCAGATGATATATTCAACTATATTGCAACAACAGAAATTGAGTATTTCAGTAATATGCATCTTAAAGAATTGCCTTATTTCCAAGCACTTTCATTTCGTCATTTAGGTGAGGAACTGAAAGGTCAGCATCATATTACAAAGTATCTAAGAGAGTGGAGCAAAATTAAGGACACCCGTGATAACGGATATTTTGGCACAACGCCATTCTTCATTCCGTTTGTAGATCAGCCCGAAAAGCTCCGCAAAGCGCAGTATTTATACTTAACAGGTCTTTGCGAAGATTATATGGGCAATCACAAAAAGGCAAAGCGCCTTTTGACAGAAAGCGTGCAGCTGAACAACGAAAATATGCTTGCGCTGTTTTTTGAGAAATTTATGTAAGCCAGGGGACGGCAATAAGACATCGAAAATATGCTGGATGCCGCGGCATAAAAGGAAAACGGATTCCTCGATTTCGCTTTGCTCCACTCGGAATGACACAGGTAAACGATACTTGCAGCGTCTATCCTACTTCCCCTGTCATTCTGAGCGACCCTGAGCGAAGTGGAAGGGGCGTCGAAGAATCCGTCCCCCTTCTCCCTGTCATTGCGAGCCAGTGCGCACACTGGCGTGGCAATCCGTCCCCCCCAAAAACAAAAGCAAGCCATCTGGTTCAAGACAGGGGACGGTTCTGTGTCTTGAACAGGAAGATATGCAACAGCAAGGCGCATAATGCAATAACTTACGGCGGGATAAACTCCCGCCGCTTTTTCTTGCAATCTTGCCATGTTGTGCTATGATGGTAAGGCAATACGTCAGGAGGCTTCCAAATGATCTTTTTATGTCTTGCTATTTTCAGCAGTTGTGCCATATCCCTTTTCATGCGCATCAGCGCCAACAGGGTATCTGCCAAGCTGAGTATGCTCAGTGTCAATTATGTGATCTGCTCGCTGCTGGGCGCATCCTATGCTGGCTTTGATTTAATATGTCCGGATGTTTCCGGCTTTTCCACCACTGTTTCGCTGGGTATTGTGGGCGGCATCCTGTTTCTTGCCTCCTTTATCCTGCTGCAGCGGAACACCGCCCGCAACGGCATTGTCCTGTCCTCTGTTTTTATGAAACTGGGGCTGCTGGTGCCTATGATCCTTTCGGTGCTGGTTTTTCGCGAGCTTCCCACCTGGAGCCAGGTCGTCGGTTTTTGCATTGCGCTGCTTGCCATCGTGCTGATCAATGTAAAAAAAGGAAATACCGCAAGCCGCTTTCACTGGGAGCTGCTGGTGCTGCTTCTGACGGGCGGTGGCGCGGACGCTATGTCCAAGGTCTTTGAAGCGCTGGGACCTGCTGCTTTGTCAAACCAGTTTTTATTTTACATTTTCGCCGTGGCTTTGGTGTTGTGCGTTGCCTTGGTGATCTACAAAAAAGAGCGCCCGGGCCTTTGGGAAGTTTTGTTCGGCGCAGCCATCGGCATTCCCAACTTCTTCTCTTCCAAATTTCTGCTGCGGTCGCTGGCAGATCTGCCGGCGGTGGTGGTTTATCCCAGCTTCAGCATCGCAACCATCCTGATTACCACCCTTGTGGGTGTGTGTTTCTTCAAGGAGCGCCTCCGGAAGCTTCAGTGGCTGGCATTGGCTGCCATCGTTGCGGCGCTTTTTCTGCTGAACATCTAAGAAAGGACACCTCATCCGAGGTGTCCTTTTTTCAAACAGGCAAGCTTCTTTTTTGATACCAATAATAGGGAACCAGCACAAACAGCCAGGCAAGCAACCATGCCACCGGCTCGATGTAAAACATAATCTCCACCCCCGCAAGGTCAAACAGCGCCGTTGCCATCACCACACGGCTTGCCGATTCCGCAATGCCGGAAATCAGCGACCAGGAGGAATTGCCGATGGCCTGCAGGTTGTGCCTGTGGACGTACACCAGATACAAAACCGGCAGCGACAAAATCATCACCGTCAGATACCGGGCAGCGATTTCCACTGCCTCAGCCGCCCCCGGCTCAGCCATATCGATAAACAGCTGGGGCAGCAGCCGTCGCAGCGGCAGCGCCACCGCCGCCAACGCAGCAGCCGCACCCACCGCCAGCACCATACCCACCTTCACACCCCTGCGCACCCGCAGGAAGTTCCCGGCGCCGAAGTTCTGGGCGGCATAGGTGGTGTAGGCGGCGCCAAGGGAAATACCGCTGCATTCCAAAAGCCCATACAGCTTATTCACCGCCGTATACCCTGCCACAAAGGCGCTGCCCTGCCGGTTCACGGCAGACTGCACCACCATTCCCCCCAGATTGATAATCACATATTGCAGCGCCAGGGGAATGCCGAATTTTGCCATTTCCCCTGCCAGCTGACCGTCCCAGCCCCAGGCAGCCTTGTCCAGCTTCACACAGGAAATCCGGAGAATTTTCACGGTACAGAATATAAATGCCACGCACTGACTGAGCACCGACGCCAACGCCGCGCCGAACACACCCCACCGGAACACCACCACAAACAGCAGGTCCAGCAAAATATTCAGCGCCGCCGCGATGATCATGGCAAGCAGCGGTGTTTTGCTGTCACCGAAGGCCCGCAAAATAGCGGCAGTCAGGTTGTAAAAGGCGACGATGACAATGCCGCAGAACATGGTGGTCAGATACGTCACCGCCTGGGACAAAATATTCCCCTCCGTGGGCGTGCGGAGCAAAACCAAAATCGGTCGTGCTCCCAAAATCCCCGCCACCATAAACACAAGGGAAATCAGCAAGGACAGATACACCGAGGTGGTAATTGCCTTGTTGATTTTCACCGTGTCATTGCTGCCGAAATACCGGGAAACAAAGGTGGCAAAGCCCTGGGTCATCACCGCAACGCTCCACATCACCATCCAGTAGGTCCAGTCGGTACAGCCCACCGCCGCCAGGGCATCCACGCCCACACCGCGACCCACAATTGCCGCATCCACCAGCTGATACAGCTGCTGCCCCAGATTGGTCACAATCACCGGCAGCGCAAACTGCAGCATCAGCTTTGCCGGCTTTCCCCGGGTCATATTTATCTGACCGGCCATATGCCACCTCCAGCCCATAGCTTTGCATTTATTTTACAGAATTCTTCCCCAAAATGCAACCCCCGCCAAAGTGTATAATTGATAATGAATACTTGACAACCGCCCAATTTCGGATATCTTGCGAACTTTTCCAATTCCATTGACACCGGAAAGCCCCCCCGGTATAATGGTTTCAAAGAAAAACCGGAAAGGGGCACACAAAATGTCTGCTATTCTTGATAAGGCCTACCGTGAAAAGGTCCTGGGCTTTATAAGCTCCAACTATATGGGCAAGCCCGGACAGTACCGCTACAGCCACGCCTGTAATGTACCCACCCTGTACTCCTCCACCTATGCCGCCATGACCCTCTCCCTGTTCGGCGAGGAAATCCCGGACAAAGAGGAATGGGTCAACTACCTGTGCAGCCATCAGGATGACGAGGGTCTGTTCCGGGACCCTGCCATCTGGGATTTCGGCTGGTACAAGGGCGACCCCCTGTGGTGCGGACGGACCCACCTGACCAGCCACGTGGTCATAGCCCTTGCCTGTCTGGGCGCAGTTGCCCCCAAGGAAAACACCTATATCAAGCCCTGGGAGGACCTTGATTTTCTGGTCAAATGGATGGAAAACCAAATCTGGAATTGCAAGGCTGACATCAGCCAGACCGGCAATGCCCTGATGAACATCGGGGGTCTGTTGCAGTACGAGCGTGATTTCCACGGCAATGACCGGGCAGGCAAAGCCGTTGCCACCATGCTGGAATGGCTCAGCACCCACCACGTTGACCCCAACACAGGTCTGTGGGGCGACGATGTGGATTTAAATGACCCCAAACAGCTTTCCAACGTTGTGCAAGCCGCTTACCACTGGTGGGAGCTGTACTTCTACGACGGTGTGGAAATCCCCTACCCGGACAAGGCAGCAGAATATATTCTCAAGACCCAGAATCCCTTGGGAGGCTTCGGTCTGGGTGTCCATAACCGGGTGGAGCCTTTTAACTCCAGCGCCTGCGAGGACATTGATTCTATGTCCCCTCTGGCACGGCTGTACCGGCTGGGTACGGTCCGCAACGACCAGGTCCGCAATGCCCTCTTAAAGGGCGCAGACTGGGTCAAGACCAACCAGACCCCCGACGGCGGTCTGCAGTTTGTCAAAAACCGGGAATTCCAGTACGGTCACCCCAATCTCTTAGGTCCTGCCGACGGCGGTGCGATGTTCCCCACCTGGTTCCGCACCCTGACCCTGGCGCTGACCGCAAAAGCCCTCACCGACGAGCCGGTGAATTTGGTCCGCTGCCCCGGTATGCAGTTCGACGTTTAAGAGGGTCATAGAACCCCCAAACCACCTGTCATCACCAGACTGTAGGGGATGGGTTTCCCGTCCCATCAAGGAATGATGAATAAAGCCTCCGGGTTTGGCATCTCTTCTTTATGGAGTGATGCTCAATCCGGAGGTTTATATTCTTATTAAAATGCACCGTAAATGAAGGGACTTCCGCCGGTGTATGCCAAACAGATAATCAATCCACAAATCACAAAAAACAAAACCAACGGCCAAAACTTGCTCAGGTTTAGAATCGGGTAATACCCGTCCACCAAGCTCTGATTTTGACGGTTTTGGGGCAGCACCCCATCTTTTGCGCCAATGGCTGCCACAATGCTGCCAACCAGCAACCCCCCCAAAGCAATAAACAGCCACAGATACAAGTGTACCACGCCATCACCAAAGCAGAACAGTCTGCCTAAAATCTGAAAGGCTTTGTTCACCGACTCTGCCCGGAAGAAAATCCAGCAAAACGATGTAAACAAAAAGGTGACGCTTATGGATAGCAGGTTCGATAGCCAATTATGATGTTTTTCGTTGCTTTTCGTAAGCAACATCCAAAGCTTATGGACGACCAGGGCTCCGCCGTGAAGCGCCCCCCACACAATAAACGTCCAACTGGCGCCGTGCCAAAGTCCGCCAATCACCATCGTCGCAAACAAATTCACATATGCTCGAATTTTGCCCTTCCGGTTACCGCCCAAGGAAATGTACAGATACTCCTGCAGCCACGAGGACAAAGAGATATGCCACCGCTTCCAAAGCTCCGTAACATTGTGGGCCAGATAAGGCAGATTGAAGTTTCTGGGCATATGAATGTCCAGTATTTTTGCTGCGCCAATGGCCATATCGGAATAGCCTGAAAAATCGAAGTAAATCTGCAAAGAATAGGCCAGCACCGCCAGCCACACCGTTACTGCGTCAAACGCCAGCGGCGTCTGATACACCTGATTGACCAAAACAGAGAGTCTGTCTGCCAGCACAATCTTTTTAAACAATCCGAAACAGAATATCTGGATTCCTTCCGAGAAGCTATTCCACCCAAGGCTTCTGGGCCTGTTGAGCTGCTCAAAAAACGTATCGCCTCTTTGGATAGGTCCGGAAGTAAGCTTCGGGAAAAAGGCAAGATACAGCGCTACATCTAAAAGTGGCATTGGCTGCAGCTTGCCCCGGTGAATATCCACCAGATAGCTGATGGCGCTAAAGGTATAAAAGGAGACTCCCAAAGGCATTATGATGTTCAGCGCAGTAAAATCGTCTTCTCCCAACAATCGGCTAAAGGAAGCCGCAAAAAAGTTTGTGTATTTAAAAAATGCAAGGGACAAAACGGCGGCAAGCACACCATATTTTATGTAGCGCAGGTTTTTCCCGCAGAGCCAGACAATAAGTGTCAGCGCCCCCAAAACCAGGAAAAACCGGTAATCCGCATAGCACACAAACAGGTAGCTGGCAAGTAGCAGCACCCATTTGGTGTAGTGAACCTTTTGGGAATTCTTTGTAAGCAGCTTGTTTCCAAAGAAAATAAGGCAAAAAACAGCCGCTGTCAGGCAGAAAAATGCGAAACTGAATATTTGCATAATCACCCCGCCTCCTCTGGTGCAAGAATATGCTTTTCCAATTCCTCGGCAATTTTGGCGTGACCGTCCGCATTGATATGTCCGGAACCAGCTTCACCTGTAATAAAGCCGTGGGGTAGCTTGTGTTCTGTGGCATACATATCCAGAAAAGGCTGTGTCATATCCACAAAGCTGATGCCGTACTCCTGACATTTACTGCCGAACATCGCAAGGGCAGCATCGTTCTCCTGAAACGACACTGCGCCATCCTGCTGCAAAATTCCTGTGGGGTGATACATAATGATGAGTTGCGCTTCCGTTCGCTTCAATGCTTCTTGAATATAACCGAACAGGTCATCATAAACCTTCTCCTCCGGTTGCTTTTCTGCCAGCGTCGTTGCAGGACCTGCTGTCTTTTGCGGCATAAACAAATCCAGCAAGCCGCCGGTCAGCTGATGATACACCGCCCGTGGAAAAGGAAGCTTCTGCAAAGCGCCCACCAGCCCCGAATGTTTGCTCGCAATAAAGTCCACCGTTCCGTTTAAAAGGCCGTCCACAGCCTCCCTGTCAAACATAACATTGCCGGTTTCGATAATAATGTATTTCGCCTCAGGGTTCAATTCCGCATTTCTCGGCAAATACTTGCATACCTTCAAAAAATGATGTGCAGCAACTCCCTGATTGTAAACCGTATACGTACCTGCAAATTTTTCGCTGAGTAGCGCTGAAAAATTCTGTGTTTGTAAAACATTCGTCGCTTCTGTGTGGGAAGAGCCCAGCACCAGAATATCCGGATTTTCAATTACTTCCCGGTTGTTATACCCTTTTTCATCAAAGGTGCCAAAAGCCACGCCTTCCGTCATTTTGCTCCACCGGGAATTGGCTGGCCATACATAGTCTGTATTGCCCTCCGGGTTCTCAATATGCACCGGCAACAACGAATAGGGCAACAACACGAGGCACAAAACTGCGCTTGCCACAACTCCCGCAAGTATACATTTTAAGAGACTTTTTAGGCATTGCATAGTTGTTTGCGCTCCTTTCCGCAGTTTTTGCCTTTATTTTACCACGAATATGTTTATTTCGCAAGTTTTTAATCTACCTTTGTTCCCTTAATTTTTTTCTTCCCTTTTTTCACATTTTGTGCTATGATAATTCAAGTGTCGAAATTTTTCTTGGAGGGACCCTCAATGGAATCAAATCTTTTCACCGGTGGGCGGCGCAGACTGCCGCTGCGGTTTTTGACCTGGCTGTGCTTTTTCTTTGGCAGCCTTGTATATTGGGAGCTTCTGCTGCACCTGTGTGTGTTTCCGGAAATTTCCCTTAAATTCTTCTACGCAGTGGGCTTTTCCCTGACCCTTGCCCTGCTTTTCACCCTGATTTTATCCTTTATCCCCAAAAAGGTCAGCTACTGGATTGCCTTTTCCCTTTCTGTTCTTTTGGCAATTCTCTATGCCAGCCAGCTGGTGTACTTTTTCGTGTTCGGCAGTCTGTACTCCGTGGGTCTGATGGGTGAGGGCGGCAATGCCATCACCTCCTTCTGGCGGGAGACCCTGAACACCATACTGACCCACCTGCCCCAGCTGCTTCTGCTGTTTGTTCCCACAGCCGGGCTGCTGATTTTCAGAAAGTTTTTCCGTTCCAAAATGAAGCCGCTGAATTATGTATGGTGGCTGCTGCTGGCATTTCTCGTTGCCTTTACATCCCTGATTAACGCTGCCTGCCTGAAAATTGAGGGCACCGGCTTCTTCAGCCCCTACTACTTCTACTATAACGAAAGCACCACCACCGACCAGGCAGCCGAAAGCTTCGGTCTGCTCACCGCCATGCGCTTAGAGCTCACCGGCGGCGAGGAGCAGGCTGCCGCAGAGGAGGAAGAGGGCGGCTACTACACACCGGACCAGACCCCCGATGACGTGCAGGACACCACCGAGGAAACCCAGGAGGAAGCGCCCAAATACAACGTGCTGGAGCTGGACTTCTCCGCCCTGAACTCCAAGACCAACAAAAAGGCCATCAAGGAGCTGAACAACTACTTTGCAGGACTGACCGGCACCCAGCAGAACGAATACACCGGAATGCTGGCGGATTACAACCTGATTTACATCTGCGCTGAGAGCTTCTCCACCGCAGCCATCTACCCGGAGCTGATGCCCACCCTGTATAAGCTGTCCACCGAGGGCTTCATCTTCAATAATTATTACAACACCTACCCCAACGTCACCACCGACGGCGAATACACCATGTGTATGGGTATCTTCCCGGACATCACCCGGAAAAAGAGTGATGCCTCCTTCCGGGTATCCCAGGACAACTACCTGCCCTTCACCCTGGGCAACCTGTTCTCCTCCCAGCGGAACATCCAGTCCTACGGCTACCACAACTACAAGGGCAGCTACTACGGACGGAATAAGACCCACCCCAATATGGGCTATGAGATGAAGTTTATGAACGCAGGTATGAAGTTCACCTCCTCCTGGCCCGCCTCGGATTTGGAAATGATGGAGCAGTCCATCGGCGATTACATCGGGCAGGAGCAGTTCCATGCCTACTATATGACCTTCTCCGGACATTACCAGTACAACACAGAGGGCAACGTGATTGCCCGGCGGAACTGGGATACGGTGAAGGATTTGCCCTACTCCGAAACCGCCCGGGCATACCTTGCCTGCCATATGGAGCTGGAAAAAGCGCTGACCTACCTGATGGAGCAGCTGGAGGCGGCGGGCGTGGCAGAGAAAACCGCCATCGTCATTGCCGGTGACCACTTCCCCTACGGTCTGAAAAACAGCCAGTACTCCGAGCTGATTGGCTACGATATCGACTACTTCACCAAGCAGAAATCCTCCCTGATTTTCTGGGTAGGCGGTCTGGAGAAGCCCATCGAGGTAGACACCTACTGCTGTAACGTGGACATTCTGCCCACGGTGCTGAACCTGTGGGGCTTCCAGTATGACAGCCGGCTGCTCACCGGTACCGACGTATTCTCCGACGGCACCCACGTGGCAATTCTCCGGGACAACAGCTTCTACACCGACAAGGTCTGGTTCAATGCCAGCAAGAACAAAATCAAGTATCTGGTGGACGAAAGCGAGGTTCCCGAGGACTACGTGGAAAATATGGTGAAGCTGATAAAAACCAAGTTCGAAATCTCCAAGGATATTCTGGATTTGGACTACTACCGCTTTGTCTTTGACAATTCCGACGTAGGCTTCACCTCCACGGACATCGTCAACGTCTATAAACCTCCCAAGAAAAAGGTGGAAACAGAAACCCCGGTGCAAACACCTCAGGAGCAGCCCCCGGTGCAAACACCTCAGGAGCAGCCCCCGGTGGAAACACCCCAGGAGCAAACTCCGGTGGAAACACCACAGGAGCAAACTCCGGTGGAAACACCACAGGAGCAAACTCCGGTGGAAACACCCCAGGAACAAACCCCCGCAGCATAACAAAAGGAACGGCATCGAGGCGCACTCCGTAAGGAAGTGTCCCTCTCCGCCGTTCTTTTTTTCGTTCCTTCCCCCACGCATTGCCCAAATGCAAAATGATTGTATTTGCTCCGCAAATGATTGAAAAACAAACATCTTACAAATTCAGATGTCATTGCGAGCCGCCAATGGCGGCGTGGCAATCCGTTCTCTTTTTTAATCCGTCGGCGGAGCCGACACCTCCACTTTGCACTTTCCACTTTCCACTTTCCATTCTCCACTCCAATTCCTCTTGCAAAATCCTTCCATATTCCTTATAATATATTTATTATGCTATATAAAGGGTGACGCCTATGAAAATCACGCTGAAAAACCTATCGAAAATCTTTCCGCCCCAGACCAAAAAGGGCAGTCCCGTTCACGCTGTGGACAAGGTTTCTCTGGAGATTCCCGACGGCAAGCTGCTGGGACTTCTGGGACCCTCCGGCTGCGGCAAAAGCACGATGCTCAACCTCCTGTGCGGTCTGCTGACCCCCACGGAGGGAGAAATCCTCTTTGACGAAGACAACGTCACCGCCCTTGCCCCTCAGCACCGGGGAGTGGGTATGGTGTTCCAGAATTATGCCCTGTATCCCCACCTGACGGTGCTGCAAAATATCCTGTTCCCCTTGGAAAACCTGAAGGGCAAGGAAAAGCTCACCCGGGCGCAAATGCTCAGCCGGGCCCGGGAGGCAGCCGGTCTTGTGCAAATTCAGGAGCTTCTGGACCGGAAGCCCGCCCAGCTTTCCGGCGGACAGCAGCAGCGTGTGGCAATTGCCCGGGCGCTGGTGAAGCTGCCCCGGGTGCTGTTGCTGGACGAGCCGTTGTCCAATCTGGATGCCCGGCTGCGGCTGCAGACCCGGGAGGAAATTAAGCGCATCCAGAAAGCCACCGGCATTACCACCGTCTTTGTCACCCACGACCAGGAGGAGGCAATGTCCATCTGCGACGAAATCGTGGTGATGGACAAGGGACAAATTCAGCAAATGGGGCACCCCCAGAAAATCTACGACGACCCTGCAAACCTCTTTGTTGCCAAGTTCCTGGGCACACCCCCTATCCACGTGTTCTCCGGTAACATTGCCGACAAAACACTGTACTTAGACAACGCCCCCATTCTCCCTGTGAACCTGCCTGACGGCGAGGTTACCGTTGCCATCCGTCCCGAGGGCTTCCTCCCCGACGAAACCGGCGCCCTCCAATGCCAATTCCAGGGACTTGAGGTGATGGGCAGAGACACCGCCATTTTGTGCACCCACCCTGCCTGCGCTGCCCCCATCCGTGCCATTGTGGAAAGCGGTATCGCTTGCGACACCGCCCGGTTCTCCATTAAGCAGGGTAAAATTTTCTTCTTCGACACCAATGGTAACCGGTTATACCTGGGGGACTAAATATGGAAAAGAACAATTACAAAGGCTGGTTGTATCTTCTGCCGGCTGTGCTGTTTTTGGGCGTATTTCTGGTCTACCCCCTCATTGACGTATTCATTTACTCCATCGAGGAGGGCTACAACACCGCCAGCGGCACCAGCTTCGGTGTGGGGCTTTACAATTTCCACTACATTTTGCAGGACCCCCACTTCCTGCAAGCCCTGAAAAATACCTTTCTTCTGGTGCTGGTGACAGTACCCCTGTCCACCGGCATTGCCCTGCTGATTTCCTTGGGCTTAAGCGCTGTGAAAAAGCTGCGCAGCCTGTTCCAGACGGTGTTTTTCCTGCCCTACGTCACCAACACGCTGGCAGTGGGTCTGGTGTTTATGCTGCTGTTCCGCCAGACCCCCTACTCCCCGGGACTGTTCAACACCCTTCTGGGGCTGTTTGGCATTGCGCCGGTGGATTTCATCACCGGACCCTACTGGGCAAAAATGTTCACCCTGTGCTTTTACACCGTGTGGGTGGTAATGCCCTTTAAAATCCTGGTGCTCACCGGGGCGCTGGCATCTGTGAAGCAGGACTATTACAATGCCGCCCGGATTGACGGCACCGGCAAGCTGCGTATCTTCACCAAAATCACCCTGCCGATGATTTCCCCCAGTGTGTTCTACCTGATTATCACCGGCTTTATCGGCGCCTTCAAGGCATATTCCGATGCGGTTGCCATTTTCGGCACCGACTTAAATGCCGCCGGAATGAACACCCTGGTGGGCTATGTCTACGATATGCTCTACGGCAATGCCGGCGGCTACCCCTCCTATGCCTCTGCCGCGGCAGTTGTGCTGTTTGCCATCGTGCTGACCATCACGGTGATTAACCTCTTGGTTTCCCGCAAACACGTCCACTACAATTGAAAATTGAAAGTTGAAAATTGAAAATTATTTTCCGTTCTTGAAAATCTTTCCTGTTTTCGTTGTCATTGCGAAGCCAGTGCGCACACTGGCTGTGGCAATCCGTTCCCCTATACACTCCCCCTCTAGGAGCTTACTATGAAAAAACAAACCAACCCCCTAATCTACATATTCCTGACCCTCTGGGGCATTTTGGTGCTGTTCCCCTTTTACTGGATGGTGATGACCGCCTTTAAAAGCTACAGCGCCTACAATGCCGAGTTCATCCCCCAGCTGTTCGTGTCAGACCCCACCTGGGAGAACTTCACCCAGGCCTTTACTGCGGTACCCTTAGGCACCTATTTTGCCAACACGGTGATTTTTACGCTGATTACCACCGCTGTTATGCTCCTGGTAACGGTCCTTGCCGCCTTTGGCTTTTCCCGGCTCCGGTTCCCCGGACGGGATTTGGCATTTACCGTATTTCTGGCGCTGATGATGGTGCCGTCAGAATTGGTGGTCATCACCAATTTCGTCACCGTGTCCAGCTTAGACCTGCGCAACACCTTCTTAGGTCTGATTCTGCCCAGCGTCACCTCGGTGTTTTACATTTACCTGCTCCGGGAAAACTTCTCCCAGGTCCCGGACGAATTGTACTATGCCGCCAAGGTGGACGGCACCTCCGATTTGAAATACCTGTGGAAGGTGATGCTCCCCATCTGCCGCCCCACAGTGATTACCGTCACCATTTTAAAGGTCATCGAGTGCTGGAACAGCTACGTCTGGCCCCGGCTGATTACCGACGACCAGGCATATTTTCTGGTGTCCAACGGCATTCAGGAGATTCGGGAAAACGGCTTCGGCAGAGATAACATCCCGGCAATGATGGCATCTGTGGTGGTGATTTCCCTGCCGCTGATTGTGCTGTTCCTGATTTTCCGGAAGAAAATTATGGCAGGGGTTGCCCGGGGAGGTACCAAAGGATGAGTAAAACCCAAACACGCTCCGTCATTGCGAAGCCAGTGCGCACACTGGCTGTGGCAATCAGCTTCCTTGTTTGCCTCACTTCCCTGCTTTCCGGCTGTCACGGCAATGTGCAGCATAATGCCTTTTCCGTTCCGGACAAGCTGGACACCACCCAGCCCATCGAGATTTCCTTCTGGGCGAAAAACGATACCAACTCCACTCAGGTCAACATCTACAAGCAGGCAATCGCCGACTTTGAAAGCTACTACCCCCACATCAAGGTCAACCTGCGGCTGTACACCGACTACGGCAAAATCTACAACGACGTGATTACCAACCTGCAAACCGACACCGCCCCCAACGTGTGCATCACCTACCCGGACCACATTGCCACCTACCTCACCGGTACCAACTCCGTGGTGCCCCTGGGCAGCCTGATGACAGACGAAAAATACGGTCTGGGCGGCTCGGAAATCCCCTTCGACGGGGTAAAAAACGGGGAAATCGTGGAAAAATTCCTGAACGAGTGCTACCTCAACGGCAGCTACTATGCCCTGCCCTATATGCGCTCCACAGAGGCGTGTTATGTAAACCGAGATTTCGTGGAGCAGCTGGGCTTTACCCTGCCGGAGACCCTCACCTGGGACTTTATCTGGGAGGTCAGCGAGGCAGCCACGGAGAAAAATCCCGACGGCACCTACAAGCTCAACGGACAGAAGGTGCTCATTCCCTTCATCTACAAGTCCACGGACAATATGATGATTTCCTACCTGAAGCAGACCGGCGCAGGCTACTCCAACGCTTTGGGGCAAATCCAGCTTTTCAACGATACCACCAAGGACTTTCTGGCAGACATCGCCGCCCATGCCAAGTCCGGCGCCTTTGATACCTTCAAGCGCATCGGCTACCCCTCCAACTACTTAAATGCCGGTCAGTGCATCTTCTCCATTGATTCCACCGCCGGTGCCACCTGGGTGGGCACCCATGCGCCCCTGATTGACATTCCGGAGGATGCCCTGCAGGACTTTGAAACGGTGGTTATGGAAATCCCCCAGGTTGACCCCAATAACCCCCAGATGATTTCTCAGGGACCTTCTATGTGCGTCTTTAATAAGGAGGACCCGCAGGTGGTTCTGGCCAGCTGGCTTTTTGCCCAGTATATGCTCACCAACGACGTGCAAATTGCCTATGCCCAGACCGAGGGCTACGTGCCGGTGACCACCAAAGCCCAGGAAAGCGATACCTATCAGGACTACCTCTCCCGCAGCGGCGAGGATAACGACCTGTATTATCAGGTTAAGCTGGATGCAACCCGGCTTCTGCTGGACAATACGGATAACACCTTCACCACCGCCGTATTTAACGGCTCTGCCTCGCTTCGGGACGCCGCAGGCCACTTAATTGAAGACGCGGTGAAATCCACCCGCCGGGGCAAAAAGGTCAATGAAGCATATCTGGACAACCTCTTTGCCGAGACCCAGTCCCTCTACCGGCTGGACACCCTGCAGACAGATGCGGGCAAAGCCAGCCTGAACCCCCTGCCACCGGCAGCCATCGCTTTGCTTTCCGCCTTGGGCGCCACCTGGCTGGGCATCTTCGCCTACCTCCTTTTCCAAAAACGCAAAAAATAACCCCCTCCCCAAGGCTCCCCTTGTCAGCGAAGCTGACTGAGGGGTAGTCACCCATAAAAATTTTCACATTTCCGTCAAAAAATATTGATTTCCTGAAAAATAGGTGTATAATAGGTCTTGTACGTTCCAAACCAACTATACTATTAAGGAGTGTAACAAAAATGAAAAAGTACATTGCAATGCTTCTGGCGCTGGTTCTGGCTCTGGGTCTGATTGCCTGCGGCAACACTGACGCCCCCGAAACCACCGCCGGTACCACCGCTAGTACCACCGCTGCCGCAACCGAGGACACCACCGCCGGCACCGAGGCTGAAGTGGAATTCCCCGCAGTGATGACCTACGCTGAGTACGTCGCCGCTGAGAAGGATTCCCCTGTCACCGTGGAGTGCTACGTGCAGGCTACTCAGGGCTGGTGGGACAACTCCATCGTCATCTACGCCCAGGATAAGGACGGCGCCTACTTCTCTTACGGCACCGCTTGCTCCGAGGAAGACAGCGCCAAGCTGGTTCCCGGCACCAAGATTCAGATTCAGGGCTTCAAGACCGAGTGGGACGGCGAAGTGGAAATCGTGGACGGCAGCTTCACCTTTGTGGAAGACGGCGACACCTTCATCGCTGAGCCTCTGGACGTCACCGAGCTGCTGACCAACGACGAGCTGATTGAGCATATGAACAAGCGCATCACCGTCAAGGGCGCAGAAATCAAGAAGATTGCCTACAAGAATGACGAGCCCGGCGACGATATCTACATCACCACCGCTGTGGGCGAGACCACTCTGGAGCTGTGCGTTGAGGTTTACCTCACCGGCACCGACAGCGATGTTTACAAGACCGTTGCCGACCTGAAAGAGGGCGACAAGGTTGACATCGAGGGCTTCCTGTACTGGTACAACGGCGCCAACCCCCACGTCACCAAGATTACCAAGAACTAATTAAAAAAAGAGCAGGACTTGCGTCCTGCTCCTTTTTTATCGATAGAAACCCTTTATGGGGTTTCTATCATATCGAATGCCGTAGGCATATATCGAATTTGCCGTAAGGTAAATATATCGATTTTGCGAAGCAAAAATATCGACAAAATCATACACTCTCTGCCATACCCCTGTCGATATAAATCCCTTGCGGGATTTTCGATATGTGCTACGCACTCGATATTCCGCTTTGCGGATCGATATGTTTGCTTCGCAAACGAGATGAAAAAAGCTGCCTGAATTCTCAGGCAGCTTTTTTCTTTAGCAAAGCTTTGCGCCGGCAGGAATAGCATCGTCCACCATCAGAAGGTTCAGCTTTTCCTCGCCTTTTTCTGTATGCACCGCCGAAATCAGCATACCGCAGGATTCTCTGCCCATCATCTTCCGGGGCGGCAGGTTCACAATCGCCACCAGCGTCTTGCCAATGAGCTCCTCCGGCTTGTAGAACTTGGCAATGCCGGAAAGAATCTGCCGGTCGGTACCGGTGCCGTCGTCCAAAGTAAACTGCAGCAGCTTATCAGACTTCTTCACATTCTGGCAGTCCTTGACCTTCACAGCCCGGAAATCGCTCTTGCAGAAGGTGTCAAAGTCCACATTCTCCTCTGCGTAAGGCTCGATTTCAATGGGCGGCAAAGCCTCCTTGGCTTTTTCCGCGTTATAAGCGTCGATTTCCGCCAGCTTTTCTTCCATATTCAGCCGTGCAAACAAAATCTCACCGGGACCCACCTCTGTGCCGGGCACCAGCTGACCGAAGGCAGTCAGGCTCTCAAGACCGGCATTTTCGCAGTTCAGCTGCTTGAGAATTCTGGCAGAGGTCTCCGGCAGGAAGCTCTCCAGCATAATGGCAGCAAACCGGATGCTCTCTAAGAGGTTATACAGCACCGTACCCAGCCGGGGCTTCAAAGCCTCGTCCTTTGCCAATGCCCAGGGGGTAGTCTCGTCAATATACTTGTTGGCACGGCGCAGCAGCACGAAAATCTCGTCGATGGCGTCCGCCACCTTCAGCTCCTGCATCTTGGCAGCAACCTTCCCGGGCATTGCCAGGGCAACCGCTTTCAGCTCCGCATCCACAGCCTCGGCAGCAACCGGCTCCATAATTTTCCCGTCAAAGTACTTGCCGGACATAGCCACCGTCCGGTTCACCAGATTGCCCAAAATGTTCGCCAGCTCAGAATTGATACGCTCAATGATCAGCTCATAGGTCATCACGCCGTCGGCGGCAAAGGGCATTTCGTGCAGCACAAAATACCGCACTGCATCCACCCCAAAGTGGTGCACCAAATCGTCGGCATAAATCACATTACCCAGGCTCTTACTCATCTTATCGCCCTTAACCAGCAGCCAGGGGTGACCGAACACCTGCTTGGGCAAAGGTTCTCCCATACTCATCAGGAAAATGGGCCAGTAAATGGTGTGGAAACGGACAATGTCCTTGCCAATCAGGTGCAAATCCGCAGGCCAGAACTTCTTGTACTGCTCAGAGTGGTTGCCGTCCGGGTCGTAGCCGCAGAAGGTGATGTAGTTGCTCAGGGCATCCAGCCACACATAGGTCACGTGACCCGGGTCCACCGTCACGGGAATGCCCCAGGTAAAGCTGGTCCGGGACACGCACAAATCCTGCAGACCGGGCTTGAGGAAGTTGTTGACCATCTCGTTTTTCCGGCTCTCCGGCTGGATAAACTCCGGATGGGTTTCAATATGCTCCATCAGCTTATCCGCATACTTGCTCATTTTGAAGAAATAAGCTTCTTCCTCGGCATCCACACAGTCTCTGCCGCAGTCCGGGCACTTGCCCTCTGCCAGCTGGCTCTCGGTCCAGAAGCTTTCACAGGGTGTGCAGTACTTGCCCACATACTTGCCCTTGTAAATATCGCCCTTTTCATACATCTTGGCGAAAATCTTCTGCACCTTGGTGGTATGCTCCGGGTCAGTGGTCCGGACAAACCGGTCATAGGTGGTGTTCATCAGGTCCCAGATGTCCTTAATCTGACCTGCCACATTGTCCACATACTCCTGAGGGGTAATCCCGGCAGCCTCTGCCTTCTGCTGAATTTTCTGACCGTGCTCGTCGGTACCGGTCTGGAAATACACATCGTAGCCCTCCTGGCGCTTATACCGGGCAATGGCATCCGCCAGCACGATTTCGTAGGTGTTACCGATGTGGGGCTTTGCCGAGGTGTAGGCAATGGCCGTTGTAATGTAATAAGGTTTCTTCTGTGTCATAAAATCATCTCCTATATAGAAAACCGTCCTTGCTTTTGCCAGGACGGTCATTCGCAGTGTACGATTGTATTATACGACGAGCAGGCAGATTTTGTCAAGTGCTCTTTGTCAGCACCCAAGCCAGCGCCACTGCGCTGATACCTCCCGCCAGCTTTCCCACAATCACCGGCACCAGATATTCCGGGGCAAAGGAGGCGGCAAAGCCCAGATGGTCCCCAAAGGCAAAGGACGCAGACACCGCAAAGGCAACATTGAGCACCTTGCCCCGGCTGTCCATCTCCTTGACCTTATCCAGCGTCGCCACGGAATTGGCAAGGGTGGCAACAAGCCCGGAGGCGGAAGCGCCGCTGATACCAAGCCCTTTTCCCAGCGCCCCCAGAGGCTTTTCCAGCACCCGGGTCACCACCGCCACCAGGGGAAATGCCCCTGCCAGCACCACCGCAATACCCCCCACCGTCAGGTAGCCGTCCTCCAGAGCGCCCAGCCCCGGAAGCAGAGAAAATCCGGTAAGGCTCTTTACGATGGCAACGCCCAGACCCACCGTCACCAGCGCCACCACCCCTTTTCCAAAGAGCACAAAGCCCCGGAGCATTGCCCTTTCCCATTTCCAAAGCCCCACCGCCACCAAGGCGCCGATGAGAGCAATGGGCAGCAAATTCCTGAGCACCATCCCCACCGGGAACCCGGCAGTCACACCCCCAACGAAAATGCCCACCGGAATGGTCACCACCCCGTAAAGGGCGCCCCGGGCGAAAAAGGGTCTGTCCTGCTCCTGCAAAATTCCCATCGCCACCGGAATGGTAAAAATCAGCGTGGCGCCCAGCATCGAGCCGGTAATAAGCCCGCCCAAAACCGCCGCCTGCGGGTCCGCCGTCAGCTCCCGGGCCAGCACTGCGCCGCCCATATCGCAGGCAAGGAGGGTTCCGGCAAACATTGCCGGGTCCGCCCCCAAAAAGGTAAACACCGGCACCACCACCGGACGCAGTACCCCGGACAGCACCGGCGCCAGGGCAATAATCCCCAGCATAGAAAGGGCAAGGGTGCCCATAGAGAGAATCCCCCGTTCAAAGGGCTCACCCAGCCCCAGCCTGTTTCCCAACACCCGGTCAATTGCCCCCAATAAGGCAAACCCCGCCATCACATAGATCAAAACAGCTTCCATACACAACCCCCTTATGTAATTGACAATTGACAATTGACAGTTGACAATTATTTTGGATTCGTGCCGCAGGCACACCTTAATTGTCCATTGTCCATTGTCCATTGTCCATTTCTTTATTTGTCCATATCCAAAATCGCCACAACCGCCGCATCCACCGGACAGTTCATACAAAACCGGGAAGCCGGTTCTCCCAGCACCAGCAGCACCTTATCCCCTTTGCCGGCGCCTACCATATCTGCCGCCACCACAGTGCCCTGGACCGTGTTCACCACCAAAAAGGTCTGCCCTGACAGGCTTTCCGCCTTCCGGGTGGCCCAGACCGCCCCGGTCACTTCTCCAACCTTCATCCAAATACCTCCTTCGCCAAGGGGGTCAAAATTGCCCCCGCCGGGGGACGCTCCCCCTGTTGCGCCATCACCCGGGCTTGCTCCGCCGTAATTACCCGGCGGCTGTCTCCATCGGTAAACACCGCCCCCCAGCTCTTCAGCTCCCGATACCGGGCAGACAGGGCTGCCCGCAGACCCCGGTTTTGGGTCATCGGCAGTCCCGGGGTGTAAAACACCACCGGCAGTCCCGCGCTCAGCGCCTGCAAAACCGCCTCATTGTGAAAGCACAGCAGCTCCCCCAGCCCCATAGAGCCAACCACCACCGCATCATAGGGCGCCTGCTCTACAAAGCTGTAGCCAAGGGGCGGCTTTGCCCCGATACACAGCGCCTTCATTTATTTTGCCGGACCCTGGCTGCCGGAGAGCTTGCCCTTGGGCAAAATGGCATCCACCTCGGTGTGGGGACGGGCAATCACGTGAACGCTCACCAGCTCTCCCACCTTTTCCGCCGCAGCGGCGCCGGCATCGGTAGCCGCCTTCACAGCGCCCACGTCACCCCGGACCATCACCGTCACCAGACCGCCGCCCACAGCCTCCTTGCCCACCAGCTGCACGTTGGCAGACTTGACCATAGCATCGGCAGCCTCAATGGCGCCGATTAAGCCCTTTGTTTCAATCATCCCTAAAGAATTCGTTTCCATAATAAACCTCCACTTTATAAATTGAAAATTGAAAATTGAGAATTGAAAATTGCCGTCCTTTCTCCGTCATTGCGAGGCTGACTTTGTCAGCCGTGGCAATCAGTATCCCTTATTCAATTTCTCCAAAATCTTCGCCGTTATGATTTCCACCAGCGTATCCACCGGTTGGTTTTCTTCCTTGCCTGTGTCCCAGGCAACCATCCGGATATTGATTAAATCCATAGGCGAGACATTGTTGCTGGTGGCGCTGCCGCCAATGGCGCCGCAGCCCAGGGTCAGCGCCGGGAACAAGTCGGTGCTCTGCCCGATACCCCCCAGCGCCGCGGGGGTATTCACCAAAAACCGGGACACCGGCATACAAAGGGCAAACCGTTCCACCACAGCCGTATCCTCTGCGTGAATGGAAAAGGTATGCCCTCTGCCCTCGTGGTGCAAAATCTCCAGACACCGCTGCAGCACTGCCGCTTCATTTTCCTCCACGAAAAAGCCCAGCACCGGACAAAGCTTTTCCTTTCCGTACCCCGGATGGCTTTTTCCGCTGCCCACCAGAATTTTGGTGCTCCCGGGCACAGAAATTCCCGCCATTTTGGCAAGCTCCAAAGCCGTTTTTCCCACGGTTTTGGGGTTCATTGCCCCATTTTCCCGGAACAAAATTCCCCCCAGGGTCCGGCTGTCCTCCTCGGTGAGGAAGTAAAAGCCCATAGAAATTGCCGTTGCCTTGACCTTGGACACCAGCGCCTGTTCCACCACAATGCTCTGCTCCGAGGCGCAGACCGTGCCGTTGTCAAAGGTTTTGGAGCGCAAAATCTTCTTCAGCGCCCCGGCGACATCTGCCGACTTGTGGATATATGCCGGTCCGTTTCCGGCGCCTACCCCAATGGCAGGCTTTCCGGAGGAATATGCCGCCTTCACCATCCCGGGACCCCCGGTTGCCAATATGAGCCTTGTCTCCGCCGCCTGCATCAGCTCCTGACATCCTGCCAGACTGGGCACCGACAGACAGCTCACCGCCCCCTTGGGGGCGCCTGCCTGTTCTGCCGCCAGCGCCACAATTTCCGCCGCCCGGCGGGTACAGGAAATGGCCTTGGGATGGGGGGAAAATACGATGCTGCACCCGGCCTTCAAGGCAATGATTGCCTTGTAGCACACGGTGGAGGTGGGATTGGTGCTGGGCACAATGGCTGCCACCACACCCACCGGCACACCGATTTTCCATAGCTTGTCCCCATTTTCCCGATTTAATACCCCAAGGGTTTTCATATCCCGGACAGCCTGCCAAACCTCCCGGCTGGCAAAGATATTTTTTGTAATCTTATCCTCTACGTTGCCAAAGCCCGTCTCCCGGACAGCCAGCTCCGCCAGCTCCAATGCTTTCTTTTCAAATTCTGCTGCCACCGCCCGGCAGATTTTGTCCAAGCCCTCCGACCCCATAGCTTCCAGCTGCTTTTGCGCAGCTTCTGCCTGCCGGGCAAGGGTCCTTGCCTCCTGCCGGGCAAATAAATCCTGCTCCAACTCCATATTTCCTCTCTCCCCCATAACACCTGTCATTGCGAGGCTGACAAAGTCAGCCGTGGCAATCCGTTCCTAATCGTCACCTGTCAATGATTCATTGCCCTATTTTCTGGGACTTTTGGAAACTTCCCCCACAATCCTCGCAAATTCCCCGCAAGCCGCCTCACAAGCCGACCGGCTTCCGGTGAGTAAGCCGCCGCCGAAATTGGTTGGTGACGGGGGATTGTATAGTTTACATAACTTTACCTCTGCCGCCTTCAGGGCGCCCTCCAGCGCCACCATACTCTCCAGCGGCGGGGCAATGAGATATGCCAGCGCCGACCCCACAGCCACCCCAGCCTCCTTTGCCAGAAAGCTGCCGCAGCTGCTGACGGTATGCGCCAGATACGGTACGCCCGCAGCCTCCGCAAAATCCAAGGTCTCTGCCACCGTCACCGCCCGTTCCATTCCGGCACGGACTGCCCCGGGGGAAGCCCCTGCCAGCACCCCCAATACCTCCCCGGCATAGGGGGTGGTAGCATTGGCTGCCCCGGCATAAAAGCTGGCGCCGTACACTGCCTCCACTTCTGCTGCCTTGGTTGCCTCATCTAAGGCAATATAGGTCACATCGTCGCTGTCCGCAGTCAAAAACCCCAGACAGCGGTTTTTGGTTCCCAGCTTTTTACAAAGCCCGGGGTCTGCATTATCCAGAAACTGTACCGCCAGCACCTTACACATTTTGCAGCTTCACCCCGGACAGCTTGTATTTCAGCATTTTCTCAATAATTTCGCCGATTTTCTCTCCGGCAGCCTCTGCGGTAATGCCCTGGGAATGGATGTTGGACACCACGGTTCTGGCAGATTCTTCAATGCCGGTATAGGGCTTGTAGGTGATATAGGCAGACATACTCTCGTTGGTCACCAAGCCGGGTCGCTCGCCCACCAGCACGCACACAATCTCGCATCCGGTGATATCTCCCACTGCGTCTCCGGCGCCAACCCGGCAAAACTCCACATACAGCCCCTTGCCCAGGTCAATGCCCCGGCGCTTCAGGGCGCTTTCCAGACTTTTTGCGCAGGGGATGGCATTTGCCCGGATCGCGTCGCAGGAAATGCCGTCGCCAATGACCAGCTGCACCGTAGGCTTCTGGGGCAGCTCTTTGCGAATCATCTCCCGGGTTCCCTGGTCAAAGGTACGCCCCAAATCCGGGCGGGTGAGATATTGCTCCCGGTTTTCGCACCGGGTTTTCACCGCCACAAGCCCATTTTGCCGCCCAAAATCCTCCGGCAGCACCGCAAACACCGAATCCTGCGCCGCTGCGTGGTCTGCCCGGAACCGGAGCATAGACACCGTATTATACCGGGGACCTGCCCGTCCGGTGGCCAGCCGTGCCGGGGTCTGTTCCTTCAGCTTCAAAAACCCTGCCTTGTCCTTGGGATTTTCCACCTGATACAGCTTTCGCAAATTCAGCCGGGAAATGTCCTCCACAAACGCTCCTGCCTGCGCCGAGCCCACATAGGCACCCCGCACCGGCTGGGTGGGCTTGTAATCCGCCCCCTTCACCGGAGGCTCCGGCACCTGCATCCCCTGTAATATCTCCGCCACAAGGCGGCTGATTTCGTCCTTATTCATCCGTCACACCCCCTTAATACAGCAGCACCGAGCCATCTCCGGCTTTTTGGGTCAGTCTTCCGTTTTCCACAAAGCCCATCTTCTCCAGCCACCGCTGGAACTCCGGGATTGCCGTTTTTCCGGTGAGCTCTCTCAGGGTTGCCGTATCCCGGAAGCCGGTAGACTGATAGCCCAGCATCACGTCATCCCCGTGGGGAATGCCCATAAAATAGTTGCACCCGGCTAAGGTCAGCAGCGCCGCCAAATTCTCGTTGTCGTTCTGGTCTGCCTTCATATGGTTGGTGTAGCAGCAGTCGCAGCCCATAGAAATACCGGTGAGCTTACCCATAAAATGGTCCTCCAGACCGGCTCTTGTCACCTGACGTGCGTCATACAAATACTCCGGACCGATAAAGCCCACCACGGTATTGACCAAGAAGGGGGAAAAATGCTTGGCAAAGCCATAGCACCGTGCCTCCATAGTCACCTGGTCGGCGCCGAAATGGGCATCAGAGGACAGCTCCGACCCCTGCCCGGTCTCAAAATACAGCACATTGGGACCCTCTGCCGTGCCGGTTTTATACAGCATATCCTGAGCCTCTTTAATGGTAGAAGCGTCAAAGCCGAAGGCAGCGTTGCCCTTCTGGGAACCGGCAATGGACTGGAAAATCAGGTCGCAGGGAGCGCCCTTTTCCACTGCCTTCATCTGCGCCGTCACGTGAGCCAAAACGCAGATTTGGGTAGGAATTTCCCACTTTTCCTTGATTTCCTGGAACTTTCTCAAAATCTTCCCCACCTGCTCCGGGCTGTCCGTCACAGGGTTTAAGCCAATCACCGCATCTCCTGCCCCAAAGGAAAGCCCCTCCAGCACCGAGGCGGTGATACCTGCAATGTCATCTGTGGTGTGGTTGGGCTGCAGCCGGCAGGACAGTGTCCCCGGCAGACCGATGGTGGTGTTGCAGTGGGCAGTCACCGGCATTTTCGCAGCAGCGTAAATAAGGTCCAGATTGCTCATCAGCTTGCAAACCGCCGCCACCATCTCCGAGGTCAGTCCCCGGCGCAGCCGGGCAATGTCCCTTTGCGTGGTGGTCTCCGCCAGGATATATTCCCGCAGCTGCGCCACGGTCCAGCCCTTGATTTTCTCGTATGCCCGGACATTCACATCGTCAATAATCAGCCGGGTAACCTCGTCTTCTTCATAGGGCACCACCGGATTTTCGTATAAATCCTGCAACGTCACTGCCGACAGCACCACCTTGGCAGCCACCCGCTCCTGGGCAGTTTCCGCCGCCAAAAATGCCAGCTTATCCCCGGTTTTTTCCTCATTTGCCTTGGCAAGCACCTGCTTTAAGTCCTGAAAAACATAGGTTTTTCCCAACAACGTGGTTTTTAATTTCACCTTGCCACCCCTTCCAAAATTCGTTTCACCATATAATCCATTACCTCTGCCGGGTTGCTCTCACAGCAGGGGTCCGCTAGAATTTTCTCTGTCAGCTCTTTTTGCCGCAGCTGTATCTGCCGGGGGTCAATCCCCGCCTCCCGCAAGGACCCGGGCATCCCCAGCTGCTTTCGCAGCCGTATCAGTCCGTTTTTCAGGTTCCGCACCGCCACCGTGTCCGCAGACCCGAAAAACCCCACACTCCGGGCAAGCTGCCCGTATGCCCCGGAACAGAAGTTGGCATTGCAC
The DNA here is from genome assembly GCA_017516925.1 of Oscillospiraceae bacterium. Classification (GTDB taxonomy): domain Bacteria; phylum Bacillota; class Clostridia; order Oscillospirales; family Oscillospiraceae; genus Faecousia. Next base: position 29,421 of record JAFXAQ010000064.1, read on the forward strand.
TCCACCACCGCCGGCAGAAGTATTCCGCAAAGCCTGCCGTGGGGCAGATGAAATTCGCCCCCCAGCACGTGTGCCATTGCGTGACACAGCCCCAGCCCCGCCTGAGAAAAGGCCATCCCTGCCATACAGGCGGCAATATGCAGCCTTTCCCGCACTGACTTGTCCCCGGCATAGCTCAGGGGCAGCTGGGCATAGGCAATGGCAAAGGCCTCCCGGGAAAGGGTTTTGGTCACTGTCCCGGCATTTTTTGCCACATAGCTTTCCAGTGCGTGGGTGAGCACATCAAAGCCGGTGTCGGCAATGAGCCCCTTGGGCAGCGTCTCCAGCAGCCCCGGCTCCAAAACCGCCACCGCCGGGTACAGCTTGTCCGACACCACCGGGTACTTCACCCCCTGATGGCTCAGCACCGCAAAATTGGTCACCTCCGACCCGGAGCCGGAGGTGGTGGGGATGGCAACCAGCCGGGGTTCAAGCCCGGAAAAATGCACCATCGCCTTTGCCAAATCCAACGTGCTGCCCCCGCCCAGCGCCACCACCGTATCCGGCGCAAATTCCTGTAACACCTTTGTCCCCTCTGCCGCCAGCTCCACGGTAGGGTCCGGGCTGACCTTGTCAAAAACCCGGCTCTCCCTTGGCTTTGCCGCCTCCAAAATCCGATTTGTCCACCCCTGCGCCACAAAAAAGGGGTCTGCCACTATGAGTAACCGCTGACAGTCCATTTCCCCCAAACAGGAAAGGCTGTCTGTGCCGGACACCACCTGTGTCCTTACCTGAAACCGTTCCAAAAAACCACCTCTACGCCCAGTATCTCCCGGCATTTTCAAAATATACATAACATACGATGCGCCTTGCGCATCATATCGAATGCCGAAGGCATATATCGAATTTGCCGTAAGGCAAATATATCGATTTTGCGAAGCAAAAATATCGACAATCTCCCAACTCCCAATTCCTTTACATTTCCCCCATTTGTTGCTATAATCTATATAATAAATTTTGGAGGTATTTTTATGCGTCAGTATACCCAACTTACAAATGCCAAGTTTTATAAACCCGGGGAAGCCCCCGTTGCAATCACCCTGCCCCACACCTGGAACAACTTAGACGGTCAGGACGGCGGCGGTGACTACTACCGGGGCACCGGCACCTACGAAATTCCCCTGCCCAACCCCACGCCCGGCAAGCGCCAGTACATCGAATTTCAGGGCGCAAACCACATCGCCAGGGTCTTCTGCAACGGCACGGAATTAGGCACCCACGAAGGCGGCTTCTCCACCTTCCGGTTCTCCCTGACCGAGGTCCTGAAGCCCGAAAACAACTTGCTCACCGTGGAGGTGTACAACGGTGAATGCCACGTATACCCCCAGCGGGCAGACTTTACCTTCTTCGGGGGAATTTACCGGGATGTGCGCTTTATCGAGGTGGACAAGCCCCACTTTGACCTGCTGAAAACCGGCTCCGATGCGGTGTTCGTCACCCCCCAGGCCACCGGCGAAACCCAGCTGGATATCTTCCCGGTGAATGCGGAAAGCTGCGCTGTCCGGGTGCAGCTGCTGGATGCAGAAAACAACCTGCTTTATGACCGCACCCAGGAAGCCCTGCCCCACACCCAATTTGCCGCTTACATTCCCAATCCCCACCTGTGGGACTGCGTAGACGACCCCTACTGCCACAAGGCGGTAGTGACGCTGCTGCAAAACGATACCCCTGTTGACGAAATCTCCGTCACCTACGGCTACCGCAGCTTCCGGATGGACCCCCAGCAGGGCTTCCTCCTCAACGGCAGACCCTACCCCTTACACGGTGTCTGCCGCCATCAGGACCGGAAGGACAAGGGCTGGGCAATCTCCAGGGCGGACCATCTGGAGGATGCCACCCTGATTAAAGAGCTGGGCGCCAACACCATCCGCCTTGCCCACTACCAGCACGACCAATATTTCTATGACCTGTGCGACCAATTCGGCTTTGCTGTCTGGGCGGAAATTCCCTACATCAGCACCCATATGGACGGGCAAAAGCCCCACGACAACACCCTCAGCCAAATGAAAGAGCTGATTGCCCAGTGCTACAACCACCCCAGCATCATCACCTGGGGCATCGGCAACGAAATCACCGTAGGCGGCGACACCGACGAAATTTACTATAACCAGTGCCACCTCCACGAATTAGCCAAAGCCATGGACCCCTACCGCCCCACCACCGTAGCCCACCTGAACCGTGTCCCCGTGACCCACCGGCAGACCCGGGTCACTGACATCCAGAGCTACAACATCTACTACGGCTGGTACGTCGGCTCTCTGGAGGACAACGAAACGGAAATGGACAAGTTCCATGATGCCAACCCGGACCGGGTCTACGGCATCAGCGAATACGGTGTGGACAACCTGCTTACCTGGCACTCCGCCTTCCCCATCAACCACGATTACACCGAGGAGTACTCCGTCAAATACCACCAGCATATGCTGAAGGCCTTCCGGGACCGTCCCTGGCTGTGGGCAACCCACCAATGGAATATGTTCGACTTCGCCGTGGACAGCCGCAACGAGGGCGGTGTCAAGGGTCTCAACTCCAAGGGGCTTATTACCCACGACCGGAAAATCAAAAAGGACGCCTTCTTCCTCTATCAGGCCTGGTGGACAACTGCGCCTATGGTACATATTGCCGGACGGCGGTTTGCAGACCGTGCTCCCGGGGAGCGCACCGTTCTGGTCTTCACCAATCAGGAGGAAGTCACCCTCTGTCTCAACGGCAAAATTTTCACCGCCAAGGCAGAGGACCACATTGCCACCTTCCCCGAACTGCCCCTGACGGACGGCGAAAACCGCCTGATTGCCACAGTCCCCGGCGCTGAGGATGCCATCACCTTACAGGGTGTTGCCACCCATAACACCGCCTATGACCTGCCGGATTTGGCGGCAGCGCTGCAGATTGGCAACTGGTTCTTGGAGGAGGACGAGGAGGAAGCCACCGATTACGGTGACGAGGGCTACCACTCTATGATGTGCTTCAAGGACCTGCTGTCCAATCCCCAGTGTATGGATATTGTCCGGGGCTGGATTATGTCCAAAAAGGATGCGGACGTATCCCATAAATTCAAATTCACCGCCATGCTGAATAATTTCCGGGACAACCCCACCTATTATGACCGCCACCTGCGTATGATGCCCACCATGATTTCCATGATGCAGGAGGAGGACTACGCAGTGCTGGACAAGCGCCTGCGCACCGTCAAACGCCCCTGATACCTTAAAAAAGGCCCCCTCTGACGAGGGGGCTGTCAGCGCCAGCTGACTGGGGGAGAGAAAACAACTGCAAACCACCTTCTATTCGAGGTCTACCTATGCTTACCAAAAACCAAATCTACGAAGCCACTATCTGTGACTACACCACCGAAGGACAGGGCATTGCCAAAATCGACGGCTGCGCTGTGTTTATTCCCAATGCCCTTTTTGGAGAAAAGGTCCTTGTGAGAATCGAAAAAGCCCAGAAAACCTGGGCTTCCGGTAAAATCACGGAAATTTTGGACAAATCCCCCCACCGGGTCAACCGGGAATGCTCCGTTGCCAAGCTTTGCGGCGGCTGCAGCTTCTGGCATATGGACTATGCCGAGGAAGCCCGCCTGAAGGCAGACCGGGTCAAGCAGTGCCTGAACCGCATCGGCGGCGAAAGCCTGCAGGAGGTGCCCATTCTCCCCGCCCCCAGCTGCAAGGCTTACCGGAACAAGGCCCAGTATATGCTCTCCACCGTCAAGGGGAAAGCCGTTGCCGGGTTCTTCCGGGCAGGCTCGCATCAGGTGGTGGAAAACCCCGGCTGCCTGATTTTGCCCCCGGAGATGGACCAAATCAAGGACCTGGTGCTGGATTATGTAAACCAGCAGAAGATAACCGTCTACGACGAAACCGCCCACAAGGGGCTCCTGCGCCATATTTACGTCCGCAAGGGCTGGGTCAGTGGCGAAATTCTTGTGTGTCTGGTTGCCAACGGCAGAACGCTGCCCCATTTGCCGGCGCTTTTGGAGCGCCTGAAAACCGTCCCCGGCTTTACCTCCCTGGTGCTGTCCGTCAACACCCAAAAGGGCAACACCATTTTAGGCGACGAGTGCATCACCCTCTACGGCAACGGCTATATCGAAGACACCCTCTGCGGTCTTACCTTCCGCCTGTCCCCCCAGTCCTTCTATCAGGTGAACCACCCCCAGGCAGAGCGCCTGTACCAGGCCGCCATCGCCCAGGGAGAAATCACCAAGGACGATTTGGTGCTGGACCTGTATTGCGGTGTGGGCACCATTACCCTGTGTATGGCAAGCCATGCCAAAAAGGTCATCGGCGTGGAGGTAGTGCCTGAGGCAATCGAGGATGCCAAAGCCAACGCAAAGCGCAACGGCATTGATAATGCAGAATTTTTCTGCGGCGATGCCGGCAAAGCCGCTTTGGAATTGGAGGCCAAGGGCATCATCCCGGACGTTGTGGTGGTGGACCCGCCCCGAAAAGGCCTGAACAGCGATACCATCGAAGCGCTGAACAGAATGTCCCCCCGCCGGATTGTCTACGTCTCCTGCGACCCGGCAACCCTCGCCCGTGACGTCGCCCTCCTCAAAGAAAAAGGCTACGCGCTCCAAAACGCAATGTGCGCTGATTTGTTCCCACGTACTGCGCATATCGAATCAATCGTGTGTCTTACACACGATTGATTCGTCGATATAAATTCCTGACGGAATTTTCGATATGCGCTAACGCGCTCGATATGTGCTTCGCACTCGATATGCCCTGCGGGGCAAGAAGGAATTTATATCGTCCTCGTCGCCAACGGCGACATATCGAACCGCAACGCGGTATATCGATTTTGCCGTCAGGCAAAAATATCGAGTTTGCCAACGGCAAACATATCGACAAAAAGGAGTTGTAAATATGGATAAAGACCAATTAAGAGAAGATAGCGTAACCTTTGCGCTTGCTTTCTCTGATGTATGTGACAACATAAAAGGTTGCTCTGTTTTTGTAAATCAACTTCTACGCTCGGCATCCTCAATAGGCGCAAATTTGCATGAGGCAAGGTACGCCCAAAGCCGTGCGGACTTTATCAGTAAATTGGAAATCGCCTTAAAAGAAAGCTCCGAAACGGATTATTGGTTGGAATTATTGTATCGAAAGGGCAAATTATCTGAGGCAGCGTATAAACAGCTTCGCAATCTTTGCGGAGCTATCCGCCGCCGGTTAATCGCCTCCATCACCACCGCAAAAGAACACAAAGACTAATCAAAGCCGGCACCCATTATGGGTGCCGGCTTTCATTGTTCAAAAAATCAGATGTTACTTACTTTTCGCTATTTCTATTCTCTCCAGTTCGTGAAGCTTTTTCATATTATTGGGAAAGAAATAAATGCTGACCTTCCCCTCCGGAATAGCGTCCACCGTATTTCCGTCCTTATCTATCCAAATCGAATTGCCCTCTCCCCAAATCACGACCTTAAACAAGACAGAGCCGTACATACTCGTTCCGTCTTCATAGGTGCCCCAGGAGATGGGAAAGCACAAAATGAGCACAAGAATGACACATATCACAAGGATAAACTTTTTCACATCGCTCATAACGCTTTACTTCCTTCTGTTTCCGTCCTTATCATAGGCCCGGTACACCAGCATATAAATCAGCACCCACACGCCAATGACCAGCACAAGCTCCACAATCACGCAGATAAGCGCCACAATCACCGTCGCCATGGCATTTTTGCCGCTGAAGAACAGGCTGATGACCAGCATCACTGCGCTTAAGCCGCCGCCCAAAATCAAATATGCCTTACCTGCTAATTTTTGGGCAAAGAGCCACGCCTCCACGCTGCCCATACCGAAATAGGTACGAAAGCCAGCCCGGTAGTTTGCTTCCTTGGGCGGGTAATAATAGTACCAAATTCCCAGCCCCAACAGCAGCAGCGGACCCAGCAGCACAAAAAACCGAATCCACCCCTCCAGGGAGTTCATAAATTTCTCCGGCTCCGGCAACAGCTTGGCAAAGTCGAAGTCCTGAAAAAACGACATGGTTTATCCCTCTTTCAAAAAGGAGTTAATCTCCTGAATAAAGCCGTTCACATCCTGGAAACGGCGGTACACAGAGGCAAAACGGATATACGCAACCTCATCCAGCGGGCGAATGCGCTCCAGCACCAGCTCGCCAATCCGGTCGGTAGTGACCTCACGCTCCAGAGAATTCTGCAGCAGCTGCTCAATCTCCGTGGCAATCCGGTCCAAATCCGCAGTGGACACCTGGCGCTTGTCAAAAGCCCGGACCATACTCTGCAAAATCTTATTCCGTTCGAAATTCTGCCGGGTACCGTCACGCTTGACCACCATAATGGGCATACATTCCACCGTCTCATAGGTAGTAAACCGACGCTGGCACTTCAGGCATTCCCGACGGCGGCGAATGGAGGCGCCGTCATCAGAGTGGCGGGAGTCAACAACCTTGCTTTCCGGGTCACCGCAAAAGGGGCAATTCATAAATTTCTCACCTCTTAACAATTTTTCTTATTATAGCATAAATTGTCAAGCCTGTCCAGTTTTTTCCCCTTGCGCCAATGTATTCCATCGGTTACAATGGTAGCAAATTGACACGAAGTGTCATCCTGAGCGAAGCCGAAGGATCCGTAAAGACGGTTTCCTCGCTACGCGCCTCGGAATGACAGGCTTTGAAACAGATACAGGAGGTACTATGAAAAAACGAATCTTATACATTGTGTGGCTGTGGCTGTACCTGCTGTGCGCCGCATTGGGTCACACAGCAAGCCCCACCGCCACCCAGCAGGCCGCCATGACCTGTCTTTCCGTGATTTTCTTCATCCCCGGCTTCTGGCTGCTGATTGACTTTTGCCGCCGCCGGGACAAAAAAGGGCTAAGCTGCCTGTTTTTCATTTCTCTTGCAAGCCTTGCCCTCACCTTTCTGCTGCTCCTTGCCAACCTCTTATCCGTCACCGGTCCGGAGGCTCTGGGGAACGTGCTGTACGTGCTGCTTATCTGGCTGTCCTCGCCCATGGTCTGCAGCGGCTACTGGTTTTTGAGCCTTTTCCTCTGGGCAATCCTGCTTTTCTCCGCAATCACCTGCAAAAAGAAGCTCTAAAACCGTCATGCCCTACCGTCTTTCTCTGTCATTGCGAGGCTGTGTAGGGGGCGGCGACCTCGACGCCCCACTCGTGGCAATCCGTCTCCCAAAAAGTATTTACTGACTGCCACGTCGGGCATTCGCCCTCCTCGCAGTGACTGGGATTTTCCCTTGCCACCCCAAGACTTTTCCCCCATTCTACCCCCGGTAGAGATGCGCTTCTACCATTCGTTTCCCCCGCCTGCCCCAATTCTCCAAATCAAGGCAAGCATTTTCCCCCGGGATGCGCTATACTGAAAGGGAATTCAAACCCCAAAGGAGTTACTTATGGCTTATCAGATTATTACCGACAACTGCTGTGATATGGAACCGGCAATGTATGAAAAGCTGGGCGTCACAGTTATCAATCTGACCCTGCTGTACAAGGGCGCAGAGCACCGGAATATGGACGAACCCTTCCTGAAGGAATTGTACAACGGTATGCGCAGCGGCGAAGCCGCCACCACCTCCGCCGTCAATCCCGAGGGCTGGGCATCCGTGATAGAGCCTGCCCTGGAAAAGGGTGACGATGCGCTGGTTTTGGCATTCTCCTCCGGTCTGAGCACCACCTATCAGTCCGCCGTCATTGCCGCAACGGACCTGCAGGATAAATACCCGGAGCGCAAAATCCTTGTGGTTGACACCCTCTGCGCCTCTCTGGGGCAGGGCTTGCTTTTGTGGTATGTCTGCAAAAAGCGGGACCAGGGCTACTCCCTGGAGCAGCTGGCAGAGTACTGCACGGAGCTGGTTCCCAAGCTGAGCCACTGGTTCACCGTGGACGATTTGATGTTCTTAAAGCGTGGCGGACGTATCAGCGCAGCCACCGCTTTGGTAGGTACCATGCTGCAGATTAAGCCTGTGCTCCACGTGGACGACGAGGGTCACCTTGTCAGCGTGGCAAAAGCCCGGGGTCGCAAAGCCTCCATTGAAGCCCTTGCCAAAAAGCTGGGGGAAACCGGTCTGCCCGGTGAAAACGAGACGGTTTTCATCTGCCACGGCGACTGCATTGAGGACGCTAAGTATTTGGAAAACCTTGTCAAAGAAAAGTACGGTGTCAAAGAGGTCTACACCTACTACACCGGCGGTGTCATCGGCTCCCACTCCGGACCCGGCACCCTGGCCCTGTTCTTCCTGGGCTCCCAACGCTAAAAAGCCTTCTCCTCGAGGAGAAGGTGGCACGGCAAAGCCGTGACGGATGAGGTGTAAATAAAATTAAGGCGTGTTGCAAAACAGACTGCAACACGCCCTTTTATTATTGATCTTCCTCTGCAACCAAATCCAGCGTAATTGCCTTGCGGCGGGGAAGCAGCCTTGTGTATTTCACACCGGCGGCATCCAGCATCCGCTTGGAGGCCACATTGCCCGGCGTGCCTGCGTACTTATCGGACAGGTACACAACCTCTTTCACGCCGCTTTGGATAATTGCCTTGGCGCACTCATTGCAGGGGAACAGCGCCACATACACCCGGCTGCCCCGGAGGTCTCTGCCGTTGGCGTTGAGGATAGCGTTCAGCTCTGCGTGAACCACAAAGGGGTACTTGGTCTCTGCGCCCTCCCGGTCCCAGGGAAAATCATCGTCGTCACAGCCGTGGGGCATCCCATTGTAGCCGGTGGAAATGATGATGTTGTCCGGGGAGACGATGCAGGCGCCCACCTGAGTGCTGGGGTCCTTGCTCCGGTGGGCTGCCAGCTTGGCAACCCCCATAAAATACTCATCCCAGGAAATATAATCGGTTCTTTTCATAGAAAAACCCCCAAAAGTTTTTCTTTATCTTACCAAAAGTTCAGAAACTTGTCAAACAAAAGTATTCCTGACCGCCCTTAACCTCCGTCATTGCGAGGACCCTGAGCGTAGTCGAAGGGGACGTGGCAATCCGTTCCCCAAGCAACAAAAAGGCGGTGCATTGCACCGCCTTTTTAATCAAACAAGTCTTTAAGCATATCGAAGAACTTTTTGCCCTTGGGGTTGGACTTTTCCTCCCAGGATTTATCCAGCTTTTTGAGAAGCTCCTTCTGCTCCTTGGAAAGCTTCGTGGGGGTCTCCACCACCACAAAGAACCGGTGGTTGCCCCGGCGCTTGGGATTACCCACCTGGGGAATGCCCTTGCCGGGCAGGATAAATTCCTTGCCGGTCTGGGTGCCCTCGGGAATGTCAAAGTCCACCTTACCGTCCAGGGTCGGCACCATAATCTTGCCGCCCAAAGCCGCCTGGGTAAAGGTAATGGGCACCTCGCACAGCACCTCCATCCCCTGCCGTTCAAAAATGGGATGTCGACGGATGGCAACCTCCACCAGCACATCGCCGCTGGGACCGCCGTTGGAGCCTACACAGCCCTCACCGGACAGCCGGAAGCTCTGTCCGTGGTTAATGCCCGCCGGCACCTTCGCCCGGACAGTGCGGCTCTTGCGCACCTTGCCCTTGCCACGGCACTGGCTGCAGGGATTTTTCACAATCTTGCCTCTGCCGGAGCAGGAGGGACAGGTAGAGGTGGACTGGAATGCCATGCCCATCATATTCTGGGTCACCCGCACCTGACCGGTACCACGGCACTGGGAGCAGGTCTCAATCACACCGTCATCGGAGCCGGAGCCGTTACACTTGCCGCAATTTTCAATGCGATAGTAAGTAAGCTCCTTGTCCGCGCCGAAAGCCGCTTCCTCAAAGGTTATCTCCAGCCGGACACCGATGTCCTCGCCACGGCGGGGAGCATTCTGACTGCGCCGGGAGCTGCCACCGCCAAACACCTCGCTGAAAATATCCCCGAAGCCCCCAAAACCGCCGAAGCCACCGAAGCCGTCAAAGCCGGCACCGCCGCCACCAAAGTTGGGGTCCACACCGGCAAAGCCAAACTGGTCATACTTGCTGCGCTTGTCGTTATCGGACAGCACCTCGTATGCCTCGCCCAGCTCCTTGAACTTCTCCTCCGCCTCTTTATCCCCGGGATTTCTGTCCGGGTGATATTTCATTGCGCTTTTGCGGTAGGCTTTTTTAATTTCCTCGGCGCTGGCATCCTTCTTGACCCCCAGCACCTCATAATAATCACGCTTATTTTCTGCCATAATTTCCTCGCCAAAACCAACTTAGGGGCGGATAGTATCCGCCCGTCGTTTCCGCTGTCATCCCGAGCGTAGCCGAGGGATCTACGCACCAAGCGCCTGTACAGCACCTGAATTTATGCGCAGATTCTTCGACTCGCTAACGCTCGCTCAGAATGACAATCTTTATATCTTAGTCCACAGTCTCGTAGTCAGCATCCACCACACCGTCATCGCCGGGCTGCTGTGCGCCGGGCTGACCGCCCTGGGGATTTGCCTGCTGATACAGCTTTTCGGAAACCGCATAGAAGGCCTTCTGTACTTCCTCGGAAGCGTCCTTGATGGCCTGAATGTCGGTACCCTTATTCAGCTCCTTGAGCTTGTCAACAGCGGTCTGGATGGTAGCCTTTTCCTCCTCGGAAATCTTGTCGCCCAGCTCGCCCAGGGTCTTTTCCGTCTGGTAAATCAGGTGCTCTGCGTTGTTGTGGGTGTCCACCTCGTCCTTGCGGGCCTTGTCCTCGGCAGCGTACTGCTCCGCTTCCTTCACAGCCTTGTCGATGTCCTCCTGAGACAGGTTGGTGGAGGCGGTAATGGAAATCTGCTGCTCCTTGCCGGTGCCCAAATCCTTGGCAGAAACCTTCACAATGCCGTTGGCATCGATATCGAAAGCAACCTCAATCTGGGGCACGCCACGGGGCGCCGGAGCAATGCCGGTGAGCTGGAAGCGACCCAGCGTCTTATTGTAAGCAGCCATCTCACGCTCACCCTGGAGCACGTGGACCTCAACGGAGGTCTGGCCGTCAGCGGCGGTAGAGAAAATCTGGCTCTTGTGGGTGGGGATGGTGGTGTTGCGCTCAATCAGCCGGGTGAACACGCCGCCCATGGTCTCAATACCCAGAGACAGGGGGGTAACGTCCAGCAGAACCACGTCCTTCACGTCGCCGGTAAGCACACCGCCCTGAATGGCAGCGCCCAGCGCCACACACTCGTCAGGGTTGATGCCCTTAAAGCCTTCGCTGCCGGTAATGCCCTTAACCGCCTCCTGCACCGCAGGAATACGGGTAGAGCCGCCCACCAGCAGAACCTTGTGCAGGTCGGAAGCCTTCAAGCCGGCATCACTCATAGCCTGCCGGACAGGCTTCATGGTGCGTTCCACCAAATCGGCAGTCATTTCGTTGAACTTGGCACGGCTGAGGGTCACATCCAGGTGCTTGGGACCGGTGGCGTCAGCGGTGATATAGGGCAGGTTGATAGCGGTGCTGGTCATACCGGACAGCTCAATCTTTGCCTTTTCCGCAGCCTCCCGGAGGCGCTGCATAGCCATCTTGTCATTTGTCAGGTCGATGCCCTCAGCCTTCTTGAACTCGGCTACCAGGTAGTCCACAATTCTCTGGTCGAAGTCGTCGCCGCCCAGACGGGTGTCACCGGCAGTGGCCAGGACCTCCACGATGCCGTCGCCGATTTCCAGAATGGAAACGTCGAAGGTACCGCCGCCCAGGTCATACACCATAATCTTCTGCTCGGTTTCCTTGTCCAGACCGTAAGCCAAAGCGGCTGCGGTGGGCTCGTTGATGATACGCTTAACCTCCAGACCGGCAATCTTGCCTGCGTCCTTGGTTGCCTGACGCTGTGCGTCGGTGAAGTATGCGGGAACGGTAATAACCGCTGCGGTAACAGGTTCGCCCAGATATGCTTCTGCGTCAGCCTTCAGCTTCTGCAGAACCATTGCAGAAATTTCCTGGGGAGAGTAGCTCTTGTTATCTACGGTTACGCGGTAGGAAGAGCCTATTTCACGCTTGATGGAAGAGA
>JAFXAQ010000065.1 GCA_017516925.1 Oscillospiraceae bacterium
CACCAAGCGTTACCAGGGCACCTTTGCAAACCACTTCTCCACCATTGGCCTCATTGGTATGAACGAAGTGGGTCTGAACGCAAAGTGGCTGAAGGCGGACCTGACCCACGAAAAGACCCAGGAATTTGCAAAGCAGGTTCTGGACCATATGCGTGAGCGTCTTTCCGATTATCAGGAGGCTTTCGGCGACCTGTACAACCTGGAAGCTACCCCTGCCGAGTCCACCACCTACCGCTTCGCAAAGCACGACAAGAAGCACTATCCCGAGATTATCACTGCCAACGAAAACGGCACCCCCTACTACACCAACTCCTCCCACCTGCCGGTTTCCTACACCGAGGACATCTTCTCCGCCTTGGAAATTCAGGACGAGCTGCAGACCCGGTACACCTCCGGTACTGTCTTCCACGCATTTTTGGGCGAGAAGCTGCCTGACTGGAAGGCTGCTGCAAACCTGGTGCGTAAGATTGCGGAAAACTTCAAGCTGCCCTACTACACCATGAGCCCCACGTATTCTGTCTGTAGCGAGCACGGCTACCTGCCCGGTGAGCAGTACACCTGCCCCCACTGCGGTAAGGAGGCTGAGGTTTACAGCCGTATTACCGGTTACTACCGTCCTGTGAAGAACTGGAACGACGGCAAGAGTCAGGAGTACAAGGACCGCAAGGTTTATAACATTGCCGGCTCTCGGCTTCAGAAGGAAGCACCCCAGCAGGCTGCGCCTGTGCAGGAAACCTGCGTATGTCAGGAAGCACCCAAGGCGGTTGCTGAGGGCGCAAAGGCCATTCTGTTCTCCCGGGTCACCTGCCCCAACTGCCGTGTGGCGGAAACCCAGCTGAATAAGGCCGGTGTGGCTTATGAAAAGCTGATTGCCGACGAAAATCTGGCCCTGTGCCAGAAGTACGGTGTCAAGGGCGCACCCACGCTGGTGATTACCGACGGTGAAAACCACGTGAATTACTACAGCGTTCCCGAGATTAAGAAGTACCTGGCAAGCCTGTAAAAATAGAATTCTAAAAAAGGCCCCCTTGTGTAAAGGGGGCTGGCAAAAATCTTTGATTTTTGTCTGGGGGATTGTTACAACCCCTCCGACTTTTGCGTTGCAAAAGCCACCTCCCCTTGCACAGGGGAGGCTTTTTTAAGAGGAGGAAATTATATGTATGATATCTTAATTGTGGGCGGCGGTCCTGCCGGCTTAACTGCCGCAATTTACGCTTTGCGGGCTGGCAAGTCTGTTTTGGTGGTTGAGAAAAACGGCTTTGGCGGACAGATTGCCTATTCCCCCAAGGTGGAGAACATCCCCGGCTTCCAGGTGGTTACCGGCACCGAGTTTGCCGATAAGCTGACAGAGCAGGCAATGGCTTTGGGCGCAGATGTGGAGCTGGAAAAGGTTGTGAATGTGGAGAAAAACGGCGACACCTTCGCAGTTTCCACGGAAGAAGGCAGCACCTATGAAGCCAGGGCTGTGATTTTGGCAGTGGGTGTGAAGCACCGCACCTTGGGTCTGCCCGGGGAGGAAGACCTGATTGGCAACGGCATTTCCTTCTGCGCTGTGTGCGACGGCGCCTTCTACACCGGACTGCACGCAGCTATGATTGGCGGCGGCAACTCCGCTATGCAGGAAGCGCTGCTGCTTTCCGAGGTTTGCAGCAAGGTCACCATTGTGCAGAATCTGGCGGACTTTACCGGTGAACGGAAGCTTGCCGATGCCCTCCACGCAAAGGACAATGTGGAAATCATTTTCAGCACCGTGGTCACCGGCTATCAAACCACCGACGGCGCCCTTACCGGCTTGCAGCTGCGCAACGAGGAAACCGGCGCGACCTCTGAAATTGCGGTGGACGGTGCATTTCTTGCGGTGGGTCTGCAGCCGGAGAACGAGCCCTTTGCGCCTCTTGCCAAGCTGAACAACTGGGGCTATTTCGATTCCTTGGAAGACTGCACCACCCAGACCCCCGGTGTATTTGTGGCAGGCGACTGCCGCAGCAAGACCATCCGTCAGGTGGTGACTGCCGCAGCCGATGGCGCAATTGCCGCCATGAATGCCTGCCGTTATCTGGATTAAAGTTTTGCCAATAAAAATCCCGTGGAAAATTCCACGGGATTTTTGCGTTTATCTATCCTCTCTAAAGTAAGACAAACCTAAGCTCTGGGGCGGTTGGTGCTCACGCTTTTTGCGCATACTGGTGATAATCAGCACCAGCAGGGTCACCACATAGGGAAGCATTTTGAAAAGCTCCTGGGTGGCGGTGCCCAAGCCCCGGATATAGTTGTTGGCATTACACAGCGCGCCAAAGAGGAACGAGCCGATAATTGCCATAGAGGGTTTCCAGAGAGCGAAAATGACCAGCGCAATTGCTATCCAGCCCCGGTCACCGAAGCCGTTGTTGGACCAAACGCCGTTGGTAAAGGCTACCACATACTGCAGTCCGCCCAGACCTGCCACGGCGCTGCCAATCATGGTTGCCACGTACTTATACCGGGTGACGTTGATACCGGCGGCATCGGCGGTGGCGGGGTTTTCACCCACTGCCCGCAGGTTCAGTCCCACACGGGTGCGACCCAGCACGAAGGCTGCAATCAAGGCAATGATAACGGAGCCGTAGGTGAGAAAATCGTGGGACAGGAAGAGCTGTCCAAACCAGCCCAAATCGTCGGCAAAGGGAAGGGCTGTGCGGTAAATATTACTGGTACGGGTCAGGGCGACGATGGGAAGGTCACTGTTTGCCAGCTTGGTCAGGGAGCTGCCGAAGAAGTTACCGATGCCGATACCGAAGGTGGTCAGGGCAAGACCGGTGACATTCTGGTTTGCCCGGAGGGTGACGGTCATAAAGCTGTAGATAAGACCCATGATTACAGAGCCCAGAATGGAGCAAAGCAGCGGGATTAAAATTGCCAGCGCAGGATTCAGCGCCACACCGGCGGCATCGCAGGCGGCTTCGTAGAAGAAAGCGCCGATAACACCGCTGATACTGCCTACATACATAATGCCGGGAATACCTAAGTTCAGGTGACCGGATTTTTCGGTGATGATTTCACCTACAGAGCCGTACAGCAGCGGGACGCCCAGGGGAATGGAGCTGGCAAGAAAAGCGAGAAACATTTGCATTAGTGGCGTCCCCCTTTCTTAAGGTTACGGAGTTTTACGGTGTACTGAATGAAGAACTCACAGCCCACCAGGAACAAAATCACCACACCGGAGACGATGTCTGCATAGGAGCTGTTCAGGAAGAAGGTGTCTGCCACCTTGGCGGCGCCGGTCTGCAGGAAGGTGACAAGACCTGCCATCAGCGCCATAATGAAGGGGTTGAACTGACCCAGCCAGGAAATCATAATGGCGGTAAAGCCTTGTCCGCCCATGGTGTTGGTGTTGATGGAGTGGTCAGTACCGGCAACCATCAGCATACCGGCAATGCCGCAGATTGCGCCGGAGATTGCCATGGTGCGGATGATGACCTTTTTCACGTTGATGCCTACGTACCGGGCGGTATTCTGGCTTTCGCCCACCACGGAGATTTCGTAGCCGTGCTTACTGTATTTCTGGTAGATGTAAAGCAGCACCATCAGAACCGCCACGATGAGAATGTTCAGGGCATATTTCTGCCCGAAGACAGTGGGCAGATTGCCGGTGCTCACCGGGTTGATAACGTTGGAGCCGCCGCCCTTGATGTAGACGTAGTAAGCAACAATCTGGGTTGCCACGTAGTTCATCATCAGGGTGAACAAGGTTTCGTTGGTCTTGTACTGGGCCTGGAACAGAGCAGGGATTAAGCCCCAGACAGCGCCTGCCAGCACGCTGGCTGCAAAGATGATAACCAGCAGTACCGGCTCGGAGACCTTACCGCCCAGCTCAATCATACAAATCATAGCCGCCAGACCGCCGATGAGGGACTGACCCTCTGCGCCGCAGTTCCAGAAGCGCATCCGGAAGGCGGGAGTTACCGCCAGGGAAAGGCACAGCAGAATTGCGGTCTGCTGCAAAAAGCGCCACAAAAGGGTTGTTTTGCCCTGCAGGAGTCTGCCGAACACGCCCTTGAACATAATCTGGTAGCTTTCCCCCACGGTGGCTTCCGTCAGCAGGGAGGACAAAATGCCGGTGAGCAAAAAGCCCAGCAAAATGGCGCCGATACGGATGAGCCAGGCTTTCCAGCCGGGCATATGGTCCCGCTTGGCAATGTGCAGCAGCGGGTCGTGATGCTTTTTCTGATTATTCGCCATCTGCCTTGCCTCCTTCTGCAGTGTCCATTGCCTCCGATTTGGTCATCAAAAGACCGATTTGTTCCTTGGTTGCGGTGCGGGCGTCCACCAGACCGGTGATTTTGCCGGAACCAATGACCAAAATCCGGTCACACAGCTCCAGAAGCACGTCCAAATCCTCGCCCACGAAGATAACAGCGGTGCCCTTTTCCTTCTGCTCGTTGAGCAGGTTATAAATGGTGTAGGAGGAGTTGATGTCCAGTCCGCGCACCGGGTAGGCGGTCATCAGCACCTTGGGGGCAGCGGCGATTTCACGACCCACCAGCACCTTCTGCACGTTACCGCCGGAAAGACGGCGAACAGGGGTGGATGCGCTGGGGGTGACCACCTCCAGGTCGTGAATAATCCGGTCTGCCAGGTCCTTGGGCTCCTTCCGGTGAAGGAAAAGTCCCTTGCCACGGCGGTAGCTGCGAAGCATCATATTGTCCACGATGTCCATATTGCCCACAAGACCCATACCCAGACGGTCCTCCGGCACGAAGGACAGGCGGACACCCAGCTCCCGGATTTGCATGGGGGTCTTGTTTCGCAGGTCGTCAACCTGACCGGTTTTGGGGTTGTGGTAGTAAATATCGCCCTTGGTCAGCTTTTGCAGACCGGCAATGGCCTCCAGAAGCTCACGCTGACCGGAGCCTGCAATACCGGCAATGCCCAGGATTTCACCGCTGCGGGCGGTAAAGGAAATATCGTCCAGCACGGTAGCGCCCTGACGGTTGATGCAGGAAATGTGCTGTACCTCCAACCGGTCAACCGGGTCCTTGGGCTCGCTGCGGTCAATGTTCAGGGCAACCTTTTTGCCCACCATCATTTCTGTCAGTTCGCTTTCGTTGGTGTCACAGGTATTAACAGTGCCCACATATTCGCCCTTGCGCAGAACGGAGACCCGGTCTGAAAGGCTCAGCACCTCGTGGAGCTTGTGGGTAATGATAATGATGCACTTGCCGTCGTCACGCATACGGCGGAGAATGTCAAAGAGCTTTTGGGTTTCCTGAGGTGTCAGAACTGCCGTAGGCTCGTCCAAAATCAGGATGTCTGCACCCCGGTAGAGCACCTTGATGATTTCCACAGTCTGCTTTTCCGAGACGGACATATCGTAGATTTTCTGGTTGGGGTCGATGGTGAAGCCGTACTGGTTGCTGATTTGGCGGATTTTTTCCGCAAAGTTCTTCAGGTTGTAGGGCTTTTCGTTCAGACCCAGAACGATGTTCTCCGTGGCGGTGAACACATCCACCAGCTTAAAATGCTGGTGAATCATACCAATCTTATAGTCAAAGGCGTCGTTGGGGGAGGCAATGGAGACCTCCTCGCCGTCGATGAAAATCTGTCCGTCATCGGGATAGTAGATGCCGGCAATCATATTCATCAGGGTCGTTTTGCCGCTGCCGTTTTCGCCCAGAATGGAGAGGATTTCTCCCCGGTTGGCGGTGAGGCAGACGTTTTTGTTGGCGATAACTTTGGGACCAAAGGTTTTGGTAATGTTTTTCAGTTCAATTGCAGGTATTGCAGCCAAAAAACTCACTCCTTTTTCTAGTTCTCAAAAACCTGCCGGGGAATCCCGGCGTGCTTTTCAAAACTAGGTAAGGCGGGGCGGGGGTTAGCCCGCCTCGCCTTGTGCAGTGAAAATAATGGAATTAGTAAGCCTCGTCCAGCAGGGTGATGCCGTCGATACGTGCATCAAAGTAAGGAGCGGAGCGGAACTTGGACTCCTGGAAGATGCCGTTCTCCACAACCTCGGTGTCGGGAGTGAACTTGTCATCGGTGTCCACGTCAGCGGTGTAAGAGGTGACAGTCTCGCCCTTGATGGTGAAGTTGGCGGTGTCAAACACGTTGATGGAGCCGTCCTTCAGGCCAGCGATGACCTTGTCCAGCTCAGCCTGAGTGCCTTCAGCAACAGCAGTGCCCAGGTCGGTCAGAACAACAGACTCAGTCTCGATGGTGCCGGTCCAGTCAGCAGCAATCTCTTCACCCTTCTGAACCTGCTCAATCATATACTTGAAGTAGGGGATCCAGTTGATACGAGAGGAGACCAGGAAGGTGTTGGGGCAAGCAGCAGCGGTAGAGCCGTTGTAGGAAACGTTGGGAACACCTGCGTTCTCACAAGCAGTGGGAGCGCCCATGGAGTCAGCGTGCTGGCTCAGCAGGACACAGCCGCCGTCAATCAGAGCTTCAGCGGCAGCCTTTTCCTTAGCCTCGTCGTACCAGGAGCCGGTGAACTTAACGTCCATAGTCACAGTGGGGCATACGGACTTGGCACCCAGGTAGAAGGAGGTGTAGCCGGAGATAACTTCAGCGAAGGTGAAAGCGCCAACGTAGCCCATCTTAGCCTCTTCAGCCTTGATCTTGCCGTCAGCAATCATTTCGTTCAGCTTCAGACCGGCAACAACACCGGCAGCGTAACGACCCTGATAAATGGAAGCGAATGCGTTGTGGAAGTTGGCAACGCCGGCAGTGTGTGCCTGGGTGCCGGTAGCGTGGCAGAACTCTACATCGGGATATTCCTTGGCAGCCTGCAGCAGGAAGGACTCGTGACCGAAGGAGTCAGCGAAGATGATGTCGCACTCCTCAACCTCAATCAGCTCAACAGCTGCTTCGTAGCAAGCGTTGGACTCGGGGATGTCGGTCTTCTGAGCCATCTCGACGCCCAGCTCCTTGCAAGCAGCGATGGCAGCGTCGATAAAGTTCTTGTCGTAGGTGGACTGCTCGGTGTGCAGGAAGATGAAGCCGACCTTTACGTCAGCCTTTGCAGCTGCGGTGGTATCGTCAGCAGCTGCGGTGGTGTCGTTACCGGCAGCGGCGGTGGTGTCCTTGGCGTCGTCGGCAGGTGCGCCGCAGGCAGCCAGACCCAGAACCATAACCAGAGCCAGCAACAGTGCGATGAGTTTTTTCATTTCTTGTTCCTCCTAAAAATTTGTTGTTTGGAAACGCGCTATATCAAGTCCGGATTTTCCGGATTTAATACCGTAAAAAAGAAAAATCCCACTCTTAAAGACTACCACAAACTCCGGAGAAAGTCAAGAAAAGCAGAGAAAAATTCAGTTTTTTGGGGGGAGTTTTAGGGAAAGTGGGAATTGTTTGCTGCGCAAAGACAAATGTGCTTGACAATTTTCCTGTTTTTGCGTATAATGGCGTAAACCGCAGAGAAAGCGTGAGTAAGTTTTGCTTATCTCCTATAGAGAGCCGGGGACGGTGGAAGCCCGGCGGCAGAGGCAGAACCCAATGGGCTTTTGAGGGCAACCAGAAAGGGAATTTCCCCAGTATGCGCGCCGGAGCAACCCTCCGTTACCAAAGGTTGGCATATGGTAGTATGCCGTAAGTGGGCGCAACAAGCGTCAAGCCGGGTGGCACCGCAGGATATTTCCTGTCCCAGCAAAAGTATTTTTTGCATTGGGGCAGTTTTTTTGTCCCTAAGAAAGGAAGATTGTTATGGAAATCCCTTACAAAATTTATTTAAGTGAAAGCGAGCTGCCTAAGGCCTGGTATAACCTCCGGGCGGATATGGTCAATAAGCCTGCGCCGCTGCTGGACCCCCAGACCCATCAGCCCATGACGGCGAAGGATTTGGAGGGGGTGTTCTGTGAGGAGCTGATTAAGCAGGAGCTGGATGAAACCACTGCTTATATCCCCATTCCCACAGAAATCCGGGACTTTTATAAAATGTACCGTCCTGCACCCCTGATTCGGGCCTACTGTCTGGAGAAAAAGCTGGGCACACCTGCGAAGATTTACTATAAGTTTGAAGGTAATAATACCTCCGGCTCTCACAAATTAAACTCCGCCATTGCCCAGGCATATTATGCCAAGCAGCAGGGCTTAAAGGGTGTTACCACCGAGACCGGCGCCGGTCAGTGGGGCACAGCTCTTTCTATGGCTTGCTCCTATTTTGGGCTGGATTGCAAGGTTTATATGGTCAAGTGCTCCTATGAGCAGAAGCCCTTCCGCCGGGAGGTAATGCGTACCTACGGCGCAACTGTCACCCCCTCGCCTTCTATGAACACTGCGGTGGGACGCAAGATTCTGGAAGCCCATCCCGGCACCTCCGGCAGCCTGGGCTGCGCCATTTCCGAGGCGGTGGAGGTGGCATCCACCACCCCCGGTTACCGCTATGTGCTGGGCAGCGTGCTGAACCAGGTGATGCTGCACCAGTCTGTGATTGGTCTGGAAACCAAGGCAGCGCTGGACAAATACAATGTAAAAGCAGACATCATCATCGGCTGCGCCGGCGGCGGCTCCAACTTAGGCGGCTTGATTGCCCCCTTTGTAGGGGAAAAGCTCCGGGGTGAGGCAGACTACCGGATTATTGCGGTGGAGCCCTCCTCCTGTCCCAGCCTGACCAGGGGCAAGTATGTGTATGACTACTGCGACACCGGTATGGTGTGCCCCCTTTCCAAGATGTATACTTTGGGCTCCGGCTACATTCCGGCACCCAACCACGCAGGCGGTCTGCGGTACCACGGTATGAACTCTACCCTGTCCCAGCTGTATGCGGATGGGCTGATGGAGGCGGTTTCCGTCAAGCAGACCGAGGTGTTCGAGGCGGCGGAGTACTTTGCCCGGATTGAGGGCATCCTGCCTGCCCCGGAAAGCTCCCACGCCATTAAGGTGGCAATGGATGAGGCGCGCAAATGCAAGGAAACCGGCGAGGAAAAGACCATCGTCTTTGGCCTGACCGGCACCGGCTACTTCGATATGTATGCCTACGAAAAGTTCCACGACGGCAAAATGGAGGACTATGTCCCCACCGACGAGGAGCTGAAAAAAGGGCTTGCGAATTTGCCCCAGGTTTAAAAAACAGCAAAAGCAGATACACAGTTAACAGGGGACGGAGCACACAACTCCGTCCCCTGTGTTTCGCTTCCTGTGTTTTCCAATAAATTCTAGGTTGACTTCTACCTATTTTTTACGTATACTATAGATAGAAGGAGTGAATGCTATGCAAATTAACACCAATGCTATTGTCTCCGTGACCGAGGCAAACCAGAATTTTTCCCGGGTTACCCGGATCGCAGAAAAAAACGGTCAGGCGGTAATCTTTAAAAACAACCGCCCCAAGTATATGGTCATTGATCTGGAAAGCTCTCCTATGCTGGAGCTGACCGATGACGAGAAGATCGATATTGTGGCGGCCCGCATTCTAAAGCGCTTTAAGCCTGCCTTTGAGGAGCTTGCGAAATGATTAAATTTTCAAAGGATAAGGTTCTGCTGCTGCACAAGCTGATTGCCCAGGAGACGGGTGGCAGCATTGGTGTCCGGGACGAAGGGTTGCTGGAATCTGCTTTGGAAGCAGCTTTTTCCGGCTTTGGTGACAAGGAGTTTTACCCAACCAAAGAAGAAAAGGGAGCAAGGCTTGGTTATAACTTAATCTCTAACCACGCCTTTGTGGACGGAAATAAGCGTATCGGTATGTATGTGATGCTGACTTTTCTGGAGGTCAACGGTATCCATATGGATTGCACCAACGAGGAGGTTTCCGGTGTCGGCCTGGCGATTGCCGCAGGGAAAATGAAATACGAGGACCTTTTGCAATGGGTAAAAGACCACCGCCCATAGGAAAAGATGCTGTCTCAAAATAATTTTTGTAGGGTTACCTCTGCTGAGGTGACCGCAGCAAATACGAAAAACTGAAAAAGGGCCTTGACAACCTGCGAAAGTTTAATAAATGTAAAAAGAGCGTGTTGCAAAACACGCTCTTTTTGCGGGCGGATGTGCCTCAATCCGCCCCTACGCCTATTTACGTTTTAATTGATAATGAATAATGAATAATTGTGGTGTCCGCGTTGCGGACGGATTAAATTGTAGGGGACGATTGCGTGTTCTTATTGTTCGTCTTCGTCCATATTATCCAAGGCATATTGAATCATCTGATTGATTAGTTCGTTTCTGCTGATGCCAATTTTGGCAGCCTTATCGTCAACAGTTTTCAGAACATCTGTGGAGATACGCATAGAAATAACTTCTTTTTCAGGTTTGTGTGCAATAAATTTTGTCAAAATAATCACCATCCCTCTTGCATATTGTATTCTATTATGCTATTATTGGATATATTCTAAAATAGATGTTGAAAATAGAATACTGAGCTTGTATGGAGGAATAATTATGAACCGGTACATAGAAAACCTGAAAGACTTTCTTGCGGAGCAGACGCCGAAATTTGCCTACGGCGATGGTCAATCTGTTCTGGATATGCTGTGTTTTTATTATATGGACGATAATCCTGTGGATGGTGCGGTTATTCGCTGCCAGTTCAGCCAGGTGGATAAGGTGCTGTCAAAGCTTTCATTGGAGGATTGCGACAGGCTCTTTTTGCTTGTTGTGGGGCTGTGTACCGACCATGCAAGGCAGGCTTTTACCGAGGGTGTGCAGGTGGGGATGCGACTGTTTACGGAACTGCAGACGGAACCGGATCAGGAAACGGATTGCCACGGCTGACGCAGTCAGCCTCGCAATGACAGGGGAAAATGGGAAACGTTACGAACACCACTGTCACTGCGAGGGTCGCCAGACCCGTGGCAGTCAGCAAGAGTCACGCAGAAGACCCTGCTTTTTTGAAAAATTTTTCCAGAAAAGTATTGACAAATAGGGGGAAAGCATATATTATAGTGGGGCAGTTAGCGTTGGCTAACGTGTTTTTAACCCGGAGTAGTTAGCGTAGGCTAACCGGAAAGCAGGTGTCTGTTATGAATTTGTTAACTGCACAGGAAGGTCAGGAGTACATCATTCAGGAAATTGAGACCGATGATGAGGAACTGCTCGCGTTTTTGTTCTCTCTTGGCTGCTACAGCGGCGAGCCTATTACCGTCGTGTCCCGGCGCAGAGGCGGCTGCACCGTATCCATCAAGGACGGTCGCTACAACATTGACAATCAGCTGGCAGAGGCAATCGTGGTCGCCTGACCCAATGCCCTGGGCCCGCTGATGGTCTTTTTGATATGAAGTTAGCATATGCTAACACAAGAAACCAAAGGAGTTTAGCGTTTATGAGAATTGCATTTGCGGGAAATCCCAATAGCGGTAAGACTACGATGTATAACGCTCTCACCGGACGCAACGAAAAGGTGGGTAACTGGGCGGGTGTTACCGTGGATAAAAAAGAAGCGCCCATTCGAAAGCTGTACAGCCCGGAGCTGGAGCTGGTGGCGGTGGATTTGCCCGGCGCCTACTCCATGTCTCCCTTCACCTCGGAGGAGAGCATTACCAGCGCCTATGTGAAAAAGGAAAAGCCTGATGTGATTGTAAACATTGTGGATGCCACCAATTTGAGCCGGAGCCTGTTTTTCACCACCCAGCTTCTGGAGCTGGGGGTGCCCACGGTGGTGGCGCTGAACAAGTCTGACATCAACGAGAAAAAGCACACGGAGATTGATGTAAACACCTTGTCCTGCAAGCTGGGCTGTCCGGTGGTGGAGACTGTCTCCACCAGCGCCGAGGGCTTAAAGCAGGTGGTGGATGCGGCGGTGGCGCAGCTGGGAAAGGTCCAGCGAGCGCCCTTCGACCAGGGCAATGTGGACCTGACGGACAAAAAGTCCGTGGAGGCTGCGGACCGGAAGCGGTTTGCCTTTGTCAACAAGCTGGTTTCTCAGGTGGAAACCCGCACCCAGCTGACCAGAACCCGGAATTTCCAGGATAAAATCGACGATGTCCTCACCAGTCCCTGGTTCGGTCTGCCGATTTTTGCGGTGGTGATGTTCCTGGTGTTCCAGATTTCTCAGGCCTGGGTGGGTCCCTGGATTGCCGAGGGCTATGAATTTGCCAACGGTACCGCAATACCCGGTCTGGTGACCCTGATTGATATGTTTAAGGAGTGGGTCGGTGGACTTCTGGAGGGTGGCAACGAATTTTTGGTTGCGCTGCTCACAGAAGGCATCATTGGCGGTGTGAGTGCTGTTGTGGGCTTTTTGCCGTTGGTGATGGTGATGTACTTCCTCATTGCCCTTTTGGAGGACTGCGGCTATATGGCCCGTGCCACTGTGGTTTTGGACCCTATTTTCAAGAAGGTGGGGCTTTCCGGTAAGTCTGTGATTCCCTTTGTCATCGGCACAGGCTGCGCCATTCCCGGTGTTATGGCAGCCCGGACCATCCGCAACGAGCGTGAGCGCAATGCCACCGCAATGCTGGCGCCCTTTATGCCCTGCGGCGCAAAGCTGCCTGTGATTGCCCTGTTTGCCGGCGCATTCTTTGACGAGGCAAGCTGGGTGGGCACGCTGATGTATTTTGTGGGTATTGCCATCATTTTACTCGGCGCTCTGCTGGTAAACAAGATTGCCGGCTACAAGAACCGGAAGTCCTTCTTCATTATGGAGCTGCCGGAGTACAAGGCGCCCTCCTTCAAGCGGGCATTCATCTCTATGTGCAGCCGGGGCTGGGCATACATCGTCAAGGCGGGCACCATTATTTTGGTGTGCAATGCGGCGGTGTTTGTGATGCAGTCCTTTGACTGGCGCCTGCAGCTTGTGGCAGAGGGCGCAGAAAAGACCTCTATTCTGGCAACCATTGCAAACCCTGTGGCTTATGCGCTGGTTCCTATTGTGGGCTATCACGCCTGGCAGCTGGCGGCTGCCGCCGTTACCGGCTTTATCGCCAAGGAGAATGTGGTGGGCACCCTGGCTGTGTGCTACGGCTTTGCGGTGAACGATGACCTGGAGATGGAAAGCGGCAACGAGGTGCTGGATGCTATGCGGGCAATGACCAAGGTTGCGGCGCTGGCTTACCTGATGTTCAACCTGTTCACCCCGCCCTGCTTTGCGGCGATGGGCGCAATGAACGCGGAAATTAAGGATAAGAAGTGGTTCTGGGGCGGCATTGCCCTGCAGCTGAGCGTTGGCTACACCATCGGCTTTTTGGTTTACCAGATTGGTACGCTGATTACCACAGGCAGCCTTGGCGCCGGCTTTGTTCCCGGTCTTGCTGTGGTTGCGGTGATTGGGGCAATTATCGTGTATCTGTGTGTCCGGGCGGACAGCAAGGTGAAGGCTGAGTACGCACTGAGGAAATAAGTATGAAAGATGCCATTGTGATTAGTGTGCTGGTTTTGGTGCTGGGCTTGGCAATATATGCCATCTACAGGTCCAAAAAAAGCGGGAAAAGGTGTATTGGCTGTCCCGACAGCGGCAGCTGCAGCGGAAGCTGCGGAAATTGCAGCTGCAACTGCGGCAATAAGAAGTAAAAACAAAAACACACCCGGTTTGGGCGACGTTCCGTAGCGCAAACCGGGTGTGTTTTTTGTGTTGCGAAGAAAGTGGGAATGTGATACAATTTCCTATATAGAAATAAGGAGAAGGAATATGAAGAAGATAATTGCGCTGATTTTGTGCTTAGCCATGGTGCTGAGCTTTGCCGCTTGCGGAAACAAGGACGCCGCAGACACCACCGGTGCGGATACCACCGCCCCGGCGACCACGATGGCAACTACCCCGGCAGAAACGGAGGCGGAGGCAATCCAGCCGGTTGAAACCAAGCCTGTGGAAACCCAACCGGAGGAGACCAAGCCGGAAGAAACCAAACCCAAGGAAACCAAGCCTACCCAGCCCCAGCCCACAGTGCCGCCCACGACCCAGGGCGCTACCGAGCCCACAACACCGTCCATCCAGAAGCTGTCCCAGAAGGAGCAGTTTGAAGCCCTGACAGGGGTTGTGGGAATGCATCTTTTTGATGCGGTGGCGAAGCTTGGCTGGAAGGAAAGCGAAATACAGGAGGAGGAAACCTGCCTGTACGCGTCTCCGATGACGGTGTATCTGGACGGCACCAAGTATCAGGTGCTGCTAGGTGTCAGCGAGGATAATAACAAGGTCAGCGAGGTGCTGTACCGGGCGGAGCTGTCCTTCAAGGCTTTGGAGGTTGCCAAAGCAGCGCTGAAGATTGTGGACACATTGGACCAGTGGGTCGGAAAGGACAAGCAGCTGGAGACCGACGGCAGCTTTGCGCTGCGGGACACCACGGAGGTGGATGTTTCCGCCGGACTTTCTATTGATGACTTTGCCTACTGTATGGTTTCCTGGGACTATTCCAAGCAGGCAACAAAGACACAGCTGGATTTTGTCAAGGGATACGGAGAAGGGGTTGCCTTTGGCGTATTTCTGGAGGTCAGCCGGTTTTGTATAAAAGAGGAAGACAAGGTGATTTCCGACACCTGTATGATTGACTTTTCTGTGGGTGTAATCCCGGCACCATAAAGCATAATTTAAGGGGCTGTTCAGATGAACAGCCCCCTGATTATTTGTTTATGCCAGCTCTTTGGCAAGAGCCTGGATTTGATTGCGGCTTTCGTCATTTAAGGCGGAGAGGATTTTTACGTTGTTCCGGCAGAGGGTCAGGTTTTTGCTGCCCTCCAGCATTTTGCCCATCGCCTTGGCAGCCATAGGCGCCCAGGAGCCGTTTTCTACAAAGGCTACGGTGCGGTTCTGGTAGCTGCGCTCGGTGAGGTGGTGGATAAATTCCTTCATAAAGGGGAAGATATCGCCGTTGTAGGTGGTGGTTGCCAGCACCAGCTTGCTGTAGCGGAAGGCATCCTCCACAGCCTCTGCCATATCCTCCCGGGCAAGGTCGGTGACCGTGACCTTGGGGCAGCCGTTTTTCTCCAGCTCTGCAGCCAGAAGCTCGACAGCCTCCTTGGTGTGACCGTACACAGAGGTGTAGGCAATTAGCACGCCCTCTTCCTCCGGGCGGTAGGAGGACCAGATATCGTAGAGGTTTACATAATATCCCAAATTCTCCGTCAGCACAGGTCCGTGCAGGGGGCAGATGATGGCAATATCCAGCCCGGCAGCCTTTTTCAGCAGTGCCTGGACCTGAGCGCCGTATTTGCCCACGATGCCGATATAGTACCGGCGGGCTTCGCAGGCCCAGTCCTCTTCGGTATCCAGCGCACCAAATTTGCCGAAGCCGTCAGCGGAGAACAGAACCTTGTCACAGCTGTCATAGGAGACAATGACCTCGGGCCAGTGGACCATGGGGGCGGTGACAAAGGTCAGGGTGTGCTTGCCTAAGGAAAGGGTGTCCCCCTCGCCCACCACAATACGGCGGCTTGCGTAGTCGCAGCCGAAAAACTGCTGCATCATCACAAAGGCCTTTGCAGAGGAAACCACGGTTGCCTCGGGATAGGCGGTCAAAAATGCGGCAATATTGGCGGAGTGGTCCGGCTCCATATGGTGCACCACCAGATAGTCCGGCTTCCGTCCGGCAAGGGTATTTTCCAGATTCTGAAGCCATTGCTCCTTGAAATTCCTATCCACCGTATCCATAACGGCAACTTTTTCGTCCAGAATCACATAGGAATTGTAGGACATACCGTTGGGGACCACGTACTGTCCTTCAAACAGGTCAACCTGGTGGTCATTGACGCCGACATACTGAATATCCTTGGTTATTTGCATAATACTTCTCCTTGTGTAATTTCTGCCGCAATATGAGCAGCTTTGACTTTTTTAAGCATTCCTATCAGAATGGGGACGGCAAGCGCCAGAGACAGCACGTCAGCTGCTGCCTGCACAGAAACAATTCCGTAACCACCGAACAGATAAGCAAGGGGGTACAGGATTGGCAGGAAGCAGGAGCCTTGCCGGGCTGTTGCCAGAAGGAATGCGCCTTTGGCGTTACCGAGACCAGCGCAGAACATATTTACTACGGCTACCCAGCCATGGATGGGCAAGGTCACCGCTTGTGTCAGGATGCACAGACCGCCCAGCTGACGCATTTGGGGGTCATCGCCGGCGAAAGCAACAATGATGGGATCGGTAAAGACAACCAGAATTGCAGCCATCAACACACCGCCTACCAGGGCAACAATTGCAGAGAAACGGTAGCTTTCCTGCACCCGGTCATACCGTTTGGCACCCCAGTTGAAGCCTGCCACCGGCTGAAAGCCGGAGCCGAAGCCCAGAATAATGCTGAAGGGGAACATCATAATTTTTGTAGAGACGCCGATGCCTGCCAGCACCGAGTCAGAGATGTTGCCGGCCAGGTCGTTAAGCAGAATACCGGCAACCACAGCCAAGCCACTGCGGAACATCGAAGAAGAGCCCACGCTGACGATTTGCCCGATGATATCCCGGGAAGGCTTGAAATTCCGGACGGACAAACGCAGAAGGCTTCTTTTTGTCAGGTAGGGGAAAATCAGGATGACAAAGCTAACCACCTTGGAAAGGGCCGTTGCCAGAGAAGCACCGGAAACGCCCATGCCCAGACCGAAGGGCAAGGCAAAGCCAAACAGAGAATCTCCCTTGGACAGGATGAAAATCGGATCTAAAATGCAGTTGAGGATGCCGCCAAAGCCCATACCGATCATAGATAAGGTGGCGCTGCCTTCGCTGCGCAGACACTGATTCATCACAAAGCTGGTTGCCATAAAGGGCGCAGCCAGCAAAACATAAGAGGCGTAATCTTTTGCATAGCCCTCACAGGTGGGGGTTGCGCCTAAAAGCCGGACCATAGGGGTGATGAAAATACTGCCGAAAATCAGCAGCAGCGTGCCGATGGCAGCGGCGGAGAAGAAGGCGGTGGACAGCACCTGAGAAGCCTTTTTCTCGTTGTTTTCGCCTAAAAGCCGGGCGATGTAGCTGTTGGCGCCTACCGCCAGCATAGAGCCGCACATCATAATCAGCTGGTCCAGAGATGCGTTGACACTGACGGCGGCGGTGGCGTTGGTGCCCAGTCCGCTGACAAAAAAGGTATCTGCCAGAGAATAGATGGAGTTGATTAAAAACGCTACAATCGTCGGGATTGCCATTTTGGCAATCAGCTGCGGGATGGGCGCAGAAACCATTAAGGTCTTCCGCTGCTCCTGAGAGGTTGTTTTTTTAGTTGGCATAAGGGTTCCTCGGTTCTTTACATAGTTAAGCCCATTATAACACTCTTTGACGGAGTATGCAAAGGAAAATTCTGTTTTTCCCTTGCAATCGGCAAATTTATTCGTTATAATGCCAATGAGCTACGCTCAAATATTTGCGTTGTATCCCTCGGACGGGGGAACGACAGCAGGAGGAATGACAAATGAATACAAAAGTAAGAAACATGGTAGGCGTAGGGCTGTTTTCCGCCATTGTGGTGGTTTTACAGCTGGTGAGCATGCAGCTGCGGTTTGCAATGTTCTCCATTACCCTGACACTGGTGCCCATTGTGGTGGGTGCGGCGGTGTACAACTGGAAGTCCGGAGCCGTTTTGGGCTTTGTCTTTGGTTGTGCGGTGCTGCTTACGGGAGATGCTGCCGCATTTATGGCAGTGAATCCTCTGGCAACGGTGCTGGTGGTGCTTTTGAAGGGCACCTGCTGCGGCTTGGTGGCGGGCCTTATCTACAAGCTATTGGAAAAGCACAGCCGGACAGTGGCTGTGGTGCTGGCGGCAATTGCCTGCCCGGTAGTCAATACCGGCGTGTTTTTGCTGGGCTGTCTGGCATTTTTTATGCCCACCATTGCCCAGTGGGGCGCAGCAGCGGGCTTTGGCAATACAGGCAGCTATATGATTGTGGGTCTTGTGGGCACAAACTTCTTAATTGAGCTGGGTGTGAATATTCTGCTGGCTCCGGTGTGTATTCGTTTAATTAAATTAGGAAAAAAATAAGGAGGCAAAAATGCTTCTTGCCATCGATATCGGCAACTCCAACGTAGTGTTTGGTTGCCTGAATGAAGAGAATAAAGTGGTGCGGCAGTTCCGGA
Organism: Oscillospiraceae bacterium; assembly: GCA_017516925.1. Taxonomy (GTDB): domain Bacteria; phylum Bacillota; class Clostridia; order Oscillospirales; family Oscillospiraceae; genus Faecousia. Next base: position 17,900 of record JAFXAQ010000065.1, read on the forward strand.
TGGTGACGGATTTGAAAAAAACCGAGGACGAGTATGCCGCCGGAATGAAAAGCATTCTGGAATTTAACGGCCTGAACTGCGAAAATATTGAAGGCGCAATTATTTGCTCGGTGGTGCCGCCCCTGACGGAGATTTTCCGGGATGCGGTGGAAAAAATCATCGGGGTCCGGGCGCTGGTGGTAGGTGCCGGGGTGAAAACGGGCCTGAATATTATGATTGAAAACCCCGCCAGTCTGGGAAGCGATATCGTGGCTGCCAGCGTGGCGGCGATGGCAGAGCTTCCGCTGCCGGTGATTGTGTTCGATATGGGTACTGCCACCACCATTACGGTGGTGGACAAGGGCAATAAGTATATCGGCGGCGCCATTGTGCCCGGCGTTGCCCTTTCTATGAATGCCCTGTCTTCCGGTACGTCGCTTTTGCAGAAGGTGCCCATCGAGGCGCCGAAAAAGTGCATTAACACCACCACCACCGAGAGTATGCAAAGCGGCGCAGTGTACGGTACTGCGGCAATGCTGGACGGAATGATTGACCGGTTTGAGCAGGAGCTGGGCTGCAAAGCCAGTCTGGTGGCAACCGGTGGCATTGCCCGGACCATCGTGCCCCACTGCCGTCACCAAATTCCCTATGATGCGGACCTGCTTTTGCGGGGTCTTGCCATCATTTACCGGAAAAACAAGAGGAGTAATTTATGAAAAAGTGGATTGCCGGGCTTTTGAGCCTGTGCCTGCTGCTTCTGAGCGGCTGCGGCAGTGGGGAAGCAACCCCCACAACCACGGCAGTGACCACGGTGGAGACCACAGCGGAGACCACCGCAGAAACCACCGTTCCACCGGCGCTGAAGGTGGGGATTTCTCTGCCCAACCAGACAACGCAGCGGTGGCTTGACGAGGGAAAACGGCTGACCCGGGAGCTGATGGGGCTGGGCTATGAGGTGGACCTGGAAAATGCCCAGGACGATGCCTTTGCCCAGGCAGAGCAGGTGGAAGTGATGCTGGAGAAGGTGGATTGCCTGATTATTGCGCCGGTGGATTCCATCTCCCTGTCCCAGGTGCTGAACCAGGCGAGAATTCCGGTGATTGCTTATGACCGGCTGATTATGAACACCGATAAGCTTTCCGGCTTTGTCGGCTATGATAGCCAGAATGTGGGCGCAGATGTGGCGCAGCGGATTGTGGAGGAAAAAGCCCTGAAAACTGCCGAAGCGGAAAACCGTAGCTATACAGTGGAATTCTTTATGGGCGATTATAAAAACCAAAACGATGTGCTGTTTTATCAGGGTCTGCTGCAGGTGCTGGAGCCTTATTTGCAAAGCGGTGTTTTGACTTGCCCCTCCGGACGCATTGCCTTTGAGGATAACTGCGTGGCAAGCTATGACAGCGAGGCAGCCGGGCAGCAGCTGGAGGAGCTTCTAAAGAAGCATTATGGAAAAAAGACCTACCCGCAGATTATTTTGACAGCCCACGATGAAATTGCGGTTGGCTGTATCCGGCTGCTGACAGAAAAACGCTGCTCTCAGGAGGACTGGCCGCTGATTACCGGTCAGCAGACCTCCGAGGCGGGGGTTGGGCAGCTGGCGGAGGGCAAGCTGTTTTTGTCGGTGCATTACGATACCCCGGAGCTGATAACCGCCTGCGCAGAGATGACCCATCAGGTGCTGCAGGGAGAACCGGCAGGTGTGATGCAGTGGCATAACGGTGAGGCGGATATTCCGGCAAATTTACTGTTCCCCACGCTGGTCAATAAAGACAACTATCATAAAGAGATATAAAAAACAGGCTGGATGTTGGAAACACATCCAGCCTGATCTTTTTCAGCCATTTTTTAGAATTTACACAATGTTAATGGATTTTTGCTTTTTTCAGTGTTATGCTTATACTGCGAAAATTTGAGGCAAGGAGTAAAAAGGATGTCTAAATTCAGTGTGAAAAAGCCGCTGACGGTTTTTGTGGCTGTGGTGGCGGTGATTGTGTTGGGGGTGGTGGCATTTTTGAAAATGACCCCGGACCTGCTGCCCAATATGGACTTTCCCTACATTATGATTATGACCACCTATCCCGGCGCCAGCCCGGAGAAGGTGGAGGCGGAGATTACCAAGCCCCTGGAGCAGAGTATGGCTACGTTGGAGCATATTCAAAATGTTACCTCCACCTCCTCGGAAAACTACAGTATGGTGATGCTGGAGTTTGCCGAGGATACGGACCTGGATGTGATTGGCGTGGACATTCAGCAGAATATCAGCGCCTTGCAGGGCGGCTGGGAGGAAACGGTTGGGGCACCGTATGTGCTGAAAATCAACCCCTCGATGCTGCCGGTGATGGTAGCCGCGGTGTCTATGAAGGGGATGGACAATGTGGAGCTGACCCAGCTGCTGGAGGACGGGCTGGGAAACAAGCTGGAGGGCATTGCCGGTGTTGCCCGGGTAAGCATTTCCGGCACTGTGCAACAGCAGCTGCACGTGGTTTTGGATCAAAGCAAGTTGAACGCAGTCAATGAGAAAATTGCCAACGCGATCAACGGCAAAATGGATGAGGCGGAGCAGGCGCTGAAGAAGACCCAAAAGGAACTGAAGTCCGCCAAAAAGAAGCTGGACTCCGGAAAGAAAGAAATGGAGCAGGGCAAGGATGCCCTGATCAATGAGACCTCCGCGGCAAATGCAGAGATGAACTATCAGCTAAATCAGCTGATGAATGCCAAGGCGCAGCTGGAAACCACATTAAATCTTTTCAAAAGCGTAAAGTCCGGCTTGACCGCCCTGGAAAAGCAGGGAAAGGAATACCGGCAGCAGCTGGAGGAACTGAAGGCACTGCAGAAACAGGCCGAAGAAATTGCCGCCCGGCAGGCAGAAATGGATGCAAAAATCGCAGCCATTGAAAATAGCGGAAAGACACCGGAAGAAAAGGAAGCAGAGCATGCTCAGCTGAAGCAAAGTCCGGAGTATGTGCAGCTTGAAGCGGATAAAGCTGCGCTGAATGCAAAGATGGCGGCATATCAGGTTACGCCGGAAACACTGCCTGCCCGGATTGTGCTGAAAGAAAAGGCTCTGGAGGAAATTGACAAAAACATCCAAAAGCTGAAAGAGGCACTGAAAAAAGAGGGTGTGGAGCTTGACAATCTGGACACTTCTATCAAGGAGATGGAAACTGGTCTTGCCCAAATGGAAACGGGCATTCAGACCCTGAAAACCTCACAGCAGGCGCTGGATAAAGCCCAGATGGAAGGTCTTTTGCAAATGAGTCAGGCCGCCACGGATATGTCTGTGGGGCAGGCAACGATTACCACTGCGCTGACCCAGGTGGAGGGCGGTCTTACAACCCTGGAGGATACCCGCAAGCAAACGCTGGAGCAGGCAGACGTAACGAAAATTCTGACGATGGATATGGTCAGCCAAATTCTTACCGCCCAGAACTTCTCCATGCCAGCCGGTACTGTGGAGGCAGAGGGCGTGCAGTATATGGTGTCGGTAGGCGAGGAGCTTACCTCCGCGGAGGCTTTGGAGAACCTGCTGCTTGTGGATTTGGGTATGGATGGTGTTGACCCGGTGTACCTGAAGGATGTGGCGGCAGTGATGGTCACGGACAACCGGGCGGAAAGCTACAACCGGCTCAACGGGAAGGAAAGCGTGGTGCTGACCTTTGAGAAGCAGAGCACCTATGCTACCGCAGAGGCTACCGATAACATTCTGGAAAAATTCCAGCAGCTGGAAAAGGAAAATCCCGGTCTGGAATTTGTGCCGCTGATGAACCAGGGTGACTATATTTACCTGATTGTGGAGACTATTTTGAGCAGTTTGTTGCTCGGTGCGGTGTTTGCGATTTTGGTGCTTTGGCTGTTCTTGAAGGACTGGCGGCCTACGCTGATTACCCTGTGCGCCATTCCGCTGAGTGTGATTTTTGCCATTGTGCTGATGTACTTTTCCGGCGTGACCATCAATATGATTTCCCTGTCCGGTCTTGCGGTGGCAGTGGGTATGCTGGTGGATAACTCCGTGGTGGTGATTGAGAACATTTACCGCCTGCGGAGCAAAGGCGCAACGGTTATTCAGGCGGCAGTGTCCGGCGCCAAGCAGGTGGCAGGGGCAGTGACTGCCTCCACGCTTACAACGGTCTGCGTGTTTTTGCCCATCGTGTTTGTGGAGGGTATTACCCGGCAGCTGTTTACGGATTTGGCGCTGACCATGACCTATTCGCTGCTGGCAAGCCTGATTGTGGCGCTGACGTTGGTGCCGGCAATGGCTTCCGGCATGCTGAAAAAGGAAAAGCCCCAGAAAAAGGGACTTTTGGATAAGCTTATGCCCGCCTATGAAAAAGCGGTGGACTGGGCGTTGCGGCATAAGGCTGTGGTTTTGGCGTCGGCGCTGGTGCTGCTGGTGGGCAGCTGTGCATGGTGCCTGTCCCGGGGCTTTATCTTTATGCCGGAGATGGATATGCCCAATGTCAACGTGACGGTGACAATGCCGGAAGGGGCAACCATGGAGCAAGCTACGGAGCTGGCAGATACGGTTTTGGAGCGGATTGACGGCCTGGAGGGCATTGAAACCGTGGGCGCTATGATGTCCTCCGGCGGATTGCTGGGCGGAGACGGAGACAGCCACGATGTAACCATTTATATTACCCTATCCGATGAAACCGCCTCCGGCGAGGCGGTGGCGAAGCGGATTGAGACCCTGTGCGCAGAAATGGAATGCACCGTGGAGGCAACCTCGGCGATGATGGATATGTCTATGCTTACCGGCAGCGGCGTGAGCTTGCAGCTGTACTGCGAGGATATGGAAACACTGCAGGTGGCGGCAAAGCTGGCAGGGCAGACCCTTGGAAAGCTGAAAGGCGTTACGGAAGTGACAGACGGCCTGGAGGAGGCGGTCCCGGCGCTGCATATCCGGGTGGACCGAAACAAGGCAATGAAAAAGGGCTTGACCGTGGCGCAGGTATATATGGAGCTGGCGACAGCCCTGAAAACGAAAAACACCGCCACTTCCCTGACACTGGACGGCAAAACCACCCAGGTAATTGTGGAAAAGCCGGAAAGCGCCAAGGTGACAAAGGATTCGCTGCAGGATTATGTATTTTCGGTGAAAAACCGCGAGGGCGAGGAAGAGAAAATCTCTCTGGCGGAGATTGCCACGATTGAAGACACCACCGGCCTGAGCACGATCAACCGGGAAAATCAGCGCCGGTGTCTGACGGTGACGGCGACACTGGCAGAGGGCAAAAACGCCACCCTGGTGACCCGGGAGGCGGAAAAGGCAATGAAAAAGCTGGATCTCGGTCAGGGGGTTACCTACCGCTTTGACGGAGAAAATGAGGCCACGATGGAGGCAATTGAGCAGCTGGCGCTGATGCTGGTGCTGGGCGTGCTGCTGGTGTATCTGGTGATGGTTGCCCAGTTCCAGTCGCTGAAATCTCCGTTTATCGTGATGTTTACCATTCCGCTGGCCTTTACCGGCGGTTTCCTGGCGCTGCTTATCTGCAATATGGAAATCAGCGTGATTTCCCTGATTGGCTTTGTGATGCTCACGGGCATTATCGTGAACAACGGCATTGTGCTGGTAGACTATATTAACCAGCTGCGGCTGGAGGGGACAGAGCGCCGGCAGGCCATTATCGAGGCAGGCGCCACTCGTATCCGGCCGATCCTGATGACCACCATTACAACGATTTTGGGTCTTCTGGATATGGCGGTGCGGCAGAATGTGGGAACCTCCCTGATGCAGCCGGTGGCAGTGGTTTGCATTGGCGGTCTGCTGTATGCCACATTGATGACGCTGTTTGTAGTGCCCTGTATTTACGATATGGTTAATAAAAAAGAACTGCGAACAGTCAGCGAAGAAGAACTGCGGATCTTAGAAATATAAAAATTGCCCGGGATGCAACCGCATCCGGGGCAAATATGTTTCTTACAGGCCTTTGAGCATTTCCACAAGCTTGTCTGCCATTGCTTCGGCAACACCGGAAGCATACTGGGAGGACCAGCTTTCGTAGGAGTAATAATCATAAGCTTGCTTGGTGGGGTAGTAGCCGTGCACCTCGTTTGCCAGAGACAGCAGCAGGGTGGTCTTGAAGGGAGAGTGTTCCCGGATGTAAAGACCGGTGTCGGAGAATAGCTCGCAGGGGGTGGTAACAATGCCCAAATCACCAATGGACAGAACGTTCAGCTCCATAGGACGGGTTGCCGGATAGCCGGAGGCGCGAACAATTGCCTGACATTCGTACACAGAGATAAAGCCCATGGTCTTTGCCTTGTCTGTGGCGGCGCTCATATTGCCGGTTTCCTTGGCATAGTTGAAAATCACCCGGGCATCGTCCAGCCGGTCCTGACCGATTTTGTTGCTTTCGTATTCAAAGGACAGCTGCTGGGTCTTAATTCCGGAGCCTTCCACAGGGGTCATATTGTCCATTGCGTCGATGGCATACTGCGCCAGGGTTTCGCTGTATGTCTGCATACCCTTGCTGCTGAGAGAGTTGGGGATTTCGTCGGGCATCTTGGTGACGGTATTCTGGTTGCCGGCGGTACCGGTGAAGTAGATAAACTGCATACCGGTCTTGGCTTCGAATACGTTACGGGTAGCGCCGATAAAGTCAGAGGAGATGTCGGTTTTCGTGCTGCCGCCGGTAAAGCAGGGGTGGGCCTGGAAGTTCATCAGCATAATGTCCTTCTTGTCTCCCTCACGGTCGGCCTTCAGCAGCACCATATCCTCGTTGGCCTTGGTGGCGTGACCTACACGCTGCTTGGAGCCGTCGCCGAAGTTGTCGCCGCAGTAGGTGCCGTCAACGAGCTCGTAGTGGCGGACGTAGGTCATATTTTCGGTTTTGACAGTGGTGGTGTACAGCGTGGCAGGAGCAAGGTCCTCAATAGCCTTCTCGGCTGCCTTGACAATGGCAGTGTCCACCACCTCGGTCTTCCACTTCTGGACTTCCGCTTCGTTGCCGCCGGGGGCGGGGGCGGAGTGGGTGTGGGAGGCGCAGAACATAATGTTTTCCTTGGGAACACCGGTGGCCTCGTTAATGGCATTGCGGTAGTCCTCGGTCCAGTTGGACTCGGTACGCAGCAGGTCCAGAGCAAAGAGCAAAATGGTGTTGCCGTTTTCCCGGAAGGCGGTACAGGTGGCGTAGATGATGTCTAAGTAACCGGTGGACAGTCGGGAGCCCTGGTTGCCGTAGCCTGCCATCTGGACAGGGGAGGTGGGCAGAATGGACTGGCGGTTGTAGCCAACCTGCAGACCGGTGTATTCGTCTTCTTTGCCGCCTTCGCTGCCGGAGCCGCCGCAGGCGCACAGACCCAAAATAAGTACAATTGCCAGAGTCAAAGATAAAAGCTTTTTCATAATGAAACCTCCTTGGTTGTTTATAGCTACTTTATATTATAGCAAAAAGGCTTACAAATACAAGGTGGAAAATCCAAGTTAAAAGTAGAGAAAAACCCAGGTGCGTCGCACCTGGGTTTTTGATTGTCGGATTGGCGGGACGGGAAACCCGTCCCCTACGAGCGCAATGGCACAAAGGGTTAGACAGCCTTGAGCATTTCCACAAACTTGTCAGCAGTGGCTTCGGCAATGCCGGAGGCGAACACGGCGGTGTAGCTTTCATAGCAGCCGGCGGCAAAGGCCTCTTCGGTGGGGAAGTAGTTCCAGTAATGGTTGGTAATGGAAGAAATCAGGGTGTACTTGAAGGGAGAGCCCTCCCGGATTTGGAAGGCCGAGTTGGAGAACATTTCGTAGGGCGCTGCCACGAAGCCCAGGTCGCCAATGCGGACAACATCCAGAGTCATGGTATAGGTGGCAGGGCGGCTGGCATTGGCCACGATGCCCCGGCACTCGTAAACGGAGGTAAAACCTAAGGTTTTGGCATAGTTGCTGGCTGCTGTGGAGTTGCCGTCCTTGTCGAACATCTCCACAGCCTTCTTGGCGTCCTCCAGCCGGTCCAGACCGTAATCGTTGCTGGCATAAGTCAAGGTGTCCTGCTTGCAGGATACACCGCTGCCGCTGATTTCCTCCATATTTTCCATAGCGGTAAAGGCAAACTCACAAACCTTTTGACCAAACTGCTTCATCTGGTTCACGCCCTTGCCGTTGGGGTTCTCGCCGGGAAGTCTGGAGCTGGGGTTCTGGTTGCCGGCAGAGCCGGTGTAGTAAATGAAGTGCATACCGGTTTCCTTTTCAAATACATCCCGGATGGCTCCCACGCCATCGGCGGACAGGTTGGTGTCGCTGTCCGTGCCGATAAAGGTGGGGTGGAACTGGAAGTTCATCACCGCAATATCTTTCTTGTCCCCCTCCCGGTCGAACTTGATCATCATCAAAGTGTTGTTGGCATCGGTGGCGTGGGCTACCAGCTGGGAGGAGCTGGTGCTGCTGTCTGCATAAGAGCCATCGGACATAGTATAGTGACGCACGAAGGTCAAACCTTCGGTCTCGATGGTAGAGCCGTAGATTTTGGCAGGCGCCAGGTCTGCGATTGCTTTTTTGGCAGAATTGACCAGAGCGCTCATATACACGTTCTTCCACTGGAGGGCCAGCTCTTCGCTGCCGCCCACAGCGGGGCTGGAATGGGTGTGGGTGCCGCCGATTTGAATGTTGCCTTCCGGAACACCGGTAGACTCGTTAATCAGCCGCCGGGCCTCTGCGGTCCAGTTATCCTTGGCGGTGAGGGTATCGGTGGAGAACAGCAGAACGGTATTGCCGTTTTCGCTGGCGGCAATACAGGTTGCGTACATCATATCCAGGAAGCCGGTGGAAATCCGGTGCGCCTGGTTGCCGTAGCCGCTGAGATTAACCTGACCTTCCGGCAGAATAGACTCCCGGGCATAGCCCACCTGCAAGCCCTCCATAGCGGCTTGGGTGGTCTCCCCGCTGCCGGTGTTACCGCAGGCGCAAAGCCCCAGGGTCATTATAATTGCCAGAAAATAAGCAATAAACTTTTTCATAGAAAAACCTCCTAAGAAAATGTGTGTGTTTGATTTTAGCAAATTTTGCAAGGAAAAGCAATACACAAAAACGCTCCCAATTTGCACAAAACGATACAAAAACGGGTGGCTTGCTTCTTGCAAGCCACCCGTAAATCTTAGATACCCTTAAGCATTTCCACAAACTTAGCTGCGGTAGTTTCGGCAATGCCGGAAGCAAAGGAAGCGGTGAAGCTTTCATAGCAGCCGTAGCCGTAGGCCTTTTCCGTGGGGAAGTAGCCCCAGCTGTTGTTGGTGATGGTGGAGATCAGGGTGTATTTGAAGGGAGAGCCCTCACGAATTTGGAAGGCAGAGTCAGAGAACATTTCGTAAGGTGCGGCAACGAAGCCCAAATCACCGATACGAACTACGTTCAGCTCCATATCGTAAGTAGCGGGGCGGCCGGCATTGGCCACGATGCCGTTACATTCATACACGGAGTGGAAGCCCATGGATTGTGCCAGGGCAGAAGCCTTGGAGGAGTCGCCGGTTTGCCGGAACAGATCCGTTGCCTTCTGGGCATCGGCCAAACGCTCCAGGCCGTAGTCGTTACTCTTGTAGTTGAGGATTTCCTGCTTGGAACTGACGGTGGTGCCACCGATCTCTTCCAGGTTTTCCATAGCCTTGGCTGCGTACTGGTAAAGCTCTTCACCGTACTTCTTCATTTGGGTCGTGCCCTTGCGGTTTTGGGTTTCGTTGGGGAGTCTGGAGTTGGCATTCTGATTGCCGGCAGAGCCGGTGAAGTAGATAAAGTGCATACCGGTCTCTTTTTCGAACACATCCCGGATGGAAGCGATGCCGTCAGCAGACAGAACGGTTTCCTGACTGCCACCGGTGAAGCAGGGGTGGAACTGGAAGTTCATCACGGCGATGTCCTTCTTGTCGCCCTCACGGTCGAACTTGATCATCATCATAAGCTCGTTGGCAGTGGTAGCATGACCCTTGTAGCCCTTCTTGGGGTCGCCAAAGTTATCGCCGCAGTAAGAGCCGTCCAGCATTTCATAGTGACGGACGTAAGTCATACCCTCGGTCTGAATGGTTGCACCGTAGATCTTGGCAGGGGCCATATCGGCAATGGCCTTTTTAGCAGCGTTGACCAATGCGTCCATATAGACAGTCTTCCACTGGAGGGTCAGGGGTTCGCTACCGCCCACAGCGCCACTGGAGTGGGTGTGGGTCGCGCCGACCTGGATGTTATTGCCGGGAACGCCGGTAGCCTGGGAGATCAGGGTACGGGCTTCGGCTGTCCAGTTGGACTTTGCGTTCAGGGTGTCGGTGGAGAACAACAGAACGGTATTGGTGCCGTCGGTGGCGGCAATACAGGTAGCGGCAATGATGTCCAGATAACCGGTGGAAACACGGTGCTCCTGGTTGCCGTAGCCACTCATATTGACGTTGCCGGAGGGGATCAGGGACTCACGGGCATAGCCGATCTGCAAGCCCTGGGGCGCCTGGGTCTCGTCAGCGCCGCCGGCACCGCCGGTACAGGCGCACAGACCCAGAACAATCACGAAAGATAACAAACAAGCGATCAATTTTTTCATAATAACAACTCTCCTTGTATGTAGGGTATGCGCTTATTGGATTATACCAAAGAAGCAAGGGATAAACAAGGTGGAAAATGGTATAAAATATGTGTTTTTGTTTTGTGCAATATGCTAAAGCAATGTTAAAAATTTTCTTGACAAGCAATGCTATGCGTTGTATAGTATTGTGCGAGAGGAGGTATCTTATGGATATTCAGCTTAAACGCGGTTTGTTGGATGTATGTGTCCTTGCCGCCATTAAGAACAAGGATTCCTACGGCTATCAGATTATTAAGGATATGAAGCCCTTTGTGGAAATTTCCGAATCCACCCTGTACCCCATTTTGCGGCGCTTGGAGGCGTCAGCCTTGCTTACGGTCCGTTCTGCCGAGCATAACGGCAGACTGCGGAAATACTACCGCATCACCGAAAAAGGGCTTGCAAGAATTGCGGAATTTCAGGAGGAATGGAAGCAAATTCTTGCCATCTATGATTTTGTGGCAAAGGAGGAGGACAATGGATAAGACTACCTTTTTGTCCCAGCTGCAAAAGCGGCTGAAGGGACTTCCGGAGGAAGAGCTTCGGCAAACGCTGGAGTATTACGCAGAAATGATTGACGACCGTATGGAAGAGGGCTTTTCCCAGGAGGAAGCGGTAGCCGAGGTGGGAACCGTGGAGGAAATTGCCCGGCCGCTGCTGCCCAAAACACCCCGGCGGAAAAGGAAGGGCTGGGAGCTTGCGCTGCTGATTTTGGGATTTCCGCTATGGTTTCCGCTGCTGATTGCAGTCTTTGCGGTGGCGATTTCCCTGATTGCCAGCCTTTATGCGGTGGTTGTTTCCTTTGCTGCCTGCTGCGTGGGCGGTATGCTGTGCAGCGTGCTGTATGGGCTTCAGCGGAGCTGGGCAGGGGCAGCATTTGTGTTTGGCTGCGGGCTTGCCTGCGGCGGATTTGCCCTTTTGGGCTTTTGGGGCAGCAACGGGCTGATGAAGGTAAGCGGCAAAGCCCTGAAAACGCTTTTTAGAAAGGAGCGCTGACGGTGAAAAAGAAAATCATAAGCCTTTCTGTTTGTCTGATTGTTGTGGGGCTTGCGGTGGCGGCGGCAGGGCTGATTGCCGTAGACTTTGATTTTACCAAGCTGTCCTTGGCACGGCTGACCTCCAACGTCCATTCGGTAGAGGGAGCGTTTACCGATATTTCCATTGACACGGACATCAGCGACGTGCGTTTTGAGCTGTCCCAGGATAGCGCCTGTCAGGTCATCTGTCTGGAAGAAGTGAATTATTTTCACAGGGTTTCGGTGGAAAATAACACCTTGACCATTACCACAGAGGACAACAGAAGGTGGTACGAACACATCGGTATCAATTTTGGCGATTTTCACAGCGTAACCATTCGTCTTCCCAAGCAGGTGTACAAGGACCTGACGGTGAACTGCCGTACTGCCGATGTGGAAATTCCCAAGGACTTTTCCTTTCATTGGGCGGATATCACCACAACCACCGGGGATGTCAAATGGCAGGGTAGTGAAGTGGACACCCTTTCCGTGGATGTTTCCACCGGAGATATTTTGGTAAAGGACATCGCCCTCTGCAAAAACATCACCGCAAAAACCAGTACCGGAGACATTACCCTGAGTAATAGCATTGCCACAAATGATTTGATTGCCAAAACCGGTACCGGGGATGTGCTGTTTGACAGATTTGATGCCGGTTCTATGGAAGTGAAGACAACCACCGGCGATGTGACAGGCACGCTGCTGTCCTACAAGCGGTTTACCGTGTACACGGACACCGGAAAGCTCCGGCTGCCGCCGATGCCTGACGAAAAAACCACCTTGGTGGTCACTGACGAAAACGGAAAGGTTTTGGGCACTTCCACACCGAAAGCCGGACCGTGTAATATTACCACAACCACCGGCGATATTGATATTGCACTTTCCTGAATACACAAAGGGCGCACGGAAACTCTGTGCGCCCTTTGTGTGTTGTGCGGGAAGTGCAAGAAAGGGGTTTCGTTTTTGGAAAAATTGTGATAAAATTAAAACATACAGGAATAAGGAGGGTGTGCTGTGAAGAATTGTGTGATTTTTTGCGCCGGGGATTTTCGGCGGCTGGCAGAGCCCTTGGTGGAGACGGATTTTGTGATTGCTGCCGACGGCGGGCTGAAGCATCTTTCGTTTCTGGGGGTGCAGCCGGATGCGGTTCTGGGGGATTTTGATTCTCTGGGCTATGTGCCGGAGGGCGCCAGGGTGTATCCGGTGGAAAAGGATGATACGGATGCCATGCTTGCCATCCGGCTGGGTCTGGAGCAGGGCTGCGACCGGTTTATGATTTACGGCGGACTGGACGGCGACCGGGTAGACCACACCGTTGCCAACTTTCAGGCGCTGCGGTTTCTGGAGCAGCGCAATGCCCGGGGCTATTTGCTGGGGCTGACCCAGGCTGCCACGGTGATAGAAAATCGCCGGATTACCTTCCCGCAGAACCAAAGGGGCATTTTGTCGGTGTTTTGTATGGGTGACCGGGCCCGGGGCGTGACGCTGCGGGGACTGAAATACAACCTGGAGGACGGAACCCTGGAGGGCGGGCTTCCTCTGGGGGTCAGCAATCAATTTGTGGGCGAAAAAGCGGAAATTTCCGTAAAAAACGGCTGTTTGCTGCTGATTTGGCAGCGGGAATGGCTTGATATACGATGAAAAAAGAGATATAATGTAGAAAAACAGGAGGTGGGTATATGGACGAAAAGGTAAGCGCGCTCAGCGGCGGGTTGCTGGGTATGGCGGTTGGGGATGCCATGGGCTATCCGGTGGACAGGAAAATCTGGGATGAAATTGCCCAGATGTACGGTCCCAACGGGCTTTTGGGCTACGACCTTGCCAACGGCAATGCAGAAATTACCTCCTATACCCAGCTTGCCACCTTTGTTTGCAACGGACTGCTGCTGGGCGCCATTCGCCAGAACCCGGAAAAGTACGGCCGATATATTTTGCTGAGCCTGCGGGAGTGGGCGAAAAGTCAGCAGCCCCGTATCAACCCGGAAAAGACCTTCTGCTGGGTGGCCCAGGTGCCCACCATGCGCCGGCGGCTGTGTATGGACACCCGGATGCTGGATGCCCTGACAAGAGATGTGGTGGGAACCCCGGAAAAGCCGGTGTTCCGGTCTGTGTTTCCCGGCGCCTTATCTGCGGCGGCGGCGGTGGGACTTTCGGGACTGTCCTGCAAGCTGACAAGAGACGCCGTTGCCCGGTTGGGCATGGAGGCGGTGGCGGTAACCCACGGCGAGCCGGAGGCATTTTTGTCCGGCGCGTTTGCGGCGCTGGCGGTGGATGGGGTGCTGCGTACCCCGGGAATGCCGCTGACGGAGCTGTATGAGCAGCTTTGCCTGTATATAGAGGAAACCTACGCACAGGTCTATCCGGAGGCGGTGCAGGGATTGACAGCCGGGGTGCGTCAGGCGCTGGTGCTGACCAGGGATGCAGAGCTTTCTCCGCTGGCGGCGATGACCCTTTTGGGGTGCGCCACTGCTGCTGAGTGTGTGGCGGGAATGGTGTACGCATCTGCGGTACATCCGGCGAATTTTGACGAGGCGATGATTGTTTCGGTGAACCATTCCGGCAGAAGCAGCTGTGTGGCGGCGCTGACCGGTGCGGTGCTGGGTGCAAGGCTGGGCAAGGATGCGCTGCCGGAATTCTATCTGGAATCGCTGGAGAGCACTTGGGTGATGGAGGAGCTTGCCACGGATATGACCCAGGTCCGGCAGGTGAGTAAAATCTTCGATGACAGCTGGGACCATAAGTATGTGCAGGGTCTTCCCACAAGATAAATTGAAATAATCATATTTTTTCTTCAAAAAACCCTTGCAAAATTCAAAAAAGGGTGGTATACTACCTAAAGTAAGAATAAGTTTTGATGGAGAGAGGGGTTCAGCCCCTCTCTTTTTTGCAGGTTTCTTGCCGCCAATGCTTCGTAAAAGCTCTTGGCAATACAGCAAGTGTTCCCTGCGAAATTTTACTTGTCTTGACGGCAAGCTACTCTGCAAAACCCTTTGCTGTGGCAGGGAAAGGCTGAAAAGCGAAAAGGAGGAAGCTATGAAAATTACAGAGCTGGTGGAAAGCTTTGCAAAGCCGGTGGTGGAAGCAAACGGCTGCAGGCTGTGGGACGTGGAATACGTCCGGGAGGGCTCGGAGCGTTTTTTGCGTCTTTATATTGATAAGGACGGCGGCGTGGATATTGACGACTGCGAAAAGGTCCATCGGGCAATGGACCCGATTTTGGATGAAAAGGACCCGATTGCGGAAAGCTACCATTTTGAGGTATGCTCCGCCGGATTGGAACGGGCGCTGAAACGCCCCTCGGATTTTGAAGCTTTTATGGGAAGTCCCATTTTGATTAAGCTGTACCGCCCCAGAAACGGTCTGAAGGAAATTCCTGCGATCCTGCAGGGCTATGAGGACGGTCGTATTACCGCGCAGGCAGGAAAAGAAACCGTTACGTTTGAAAAATCAGAGGTGGCGTTGGTGCGCCTCAGAGTAGAGTTTTAAGGAGGAAGGAACAATGGCAAGAAATACAAAAGCCAAGAAGCAGGCTGCCCCCCAGGTGGATATCGGCGCAGAGATTTTTGCCTCTTTGCGGGATTTGGAAAAGCTGAAGGGCATTCCGGTGGAGTATATGGTGGAGCGGCTGAAGCAGGCGCTGACCAATGCCTACCGTAAGGACAGAGAGGACCATCGGGACATCCCCGGTGAAAATGTGGAAGTGAACCTGTCTGAGCAGGGACTTTCTATGTATCTGGTGAAGACGGTTGTGGAAGAGGTGGAGGATACCGCCCTGGAAATCCACATCGACGCTGCCCGGAACCTGAACCCCAATGCCCAGCCCGGAGACACTGTCCGGCAGGAAATCGACATTCAGAAATTCGGCAGAATTGCTGCCCAGACCGCCAAGCAGGTGGTGATTCAGGGCATTCGTGAGGCAGAGCGTGGCGCGGCCTTTGAGAATTACTCCTCCAAGGTGCAGGAGATGCTCACCGGCACTGTGCTGCGGCTGGACCCCTCCGGGGATGTGTTTGTCCGGCTGGGTCAGGGCAATGAGCAGAACGACGCAATGCTCCGCCTTTCCGAGCAAATCCCCGGCGAGAGCTATGCCCCCGGCGATTTGGTCCGGGTGTATGTGCTGGGTGTGCACAAGGGTCAAAGAGATACCCTGGTGCAGGTGTCCCGCACCCACCCCAATCTGGTGCGCCGCCTGTTTGAGCTGGAGACCCCGGAAATTGCCGACGGTCAGGTGGAAATCCGCAACATTGCCAGAGAGCCCGGCAGCCGTACCAAGATTTCCGTCCGTGCCGCAATGGAGGACGTGGATCCCGTAGGCGCCTGCGTCGGTCCCAGAGGCGGACGTGTGGCAGCGGTTGTGGAGGAGCTCCACGGCGAGAAGATTGATATTGTGGTCTACAGCGAAGACCTTTGTGAGTATGTCCGCGCTGCGCTGAGCCCTGCAGAGGTCATCAGCGTAACCCCGGTGGAGGGTCAGAAGGCCTGCACCGTGGTGGTACCGGACAATCAGCTGAGCCTTGCCATCGGCAAGGAGGGTCAGAATGCCCGTCTGGCTGCAAAGCTTACCGGCTGCAAGATTGACATCAAGCCGGAAAGCCAGGCATAATCAAACGAGTTTCAGGAGGGAGCGTTATGCAGAAGAAAATCCCTCAGCGTCAATGTATGGGTTGCCGGGAGCGAAAGGCAAAGAAGGAGCTGATCCGGGTGGTTCGGGAAACCGACGGCACGGTCAGTCTGGATTTCAGCGGAAAGCGCAACGGCAGAGGTGCCTATCTCTGCCCCAGGACGGAATGCCTGCAAAAGGCACAGAAGGCAAAGTCTCTGGAGCGCAGCCTGGAGGTGCCCATTCCACAGGAGGTTTATGACCGCCTTGCCAAGGAAATGGAGGCGGAGGTTTGTGGATAAAGCGCTGAATTATATGGCTCTGGCCCGGAAGGCCGGACGGATTGAGCTGGGAGAGGAGCCGGTGGGCGCAGCAGCCCGGGCGCAGCATGCCCGGCTGGTGGTGGTTGCCCAGGACGCTTCCGACCACACCTGGCGCAGAGCGAAAAGCTTTGTGGCAGGCACCCAGCAGCAATGTATCAAGGTTCCCTTTTCCAAGGATTTTATGGGGATGGCCGTTGGCCGAACCAGTCTTGCCATTTGCGCATTTACCGACCCGGCGCTGGCGCTGGCCTTTGTACAGGCGCTGCCTCAGCCGGAAGCCTATCGGGAGGTGCTGGAGGAACTGACCTTGCGGACAAAGCGTGTCCGGCAGCGTCAGGCAGAACAGAGAGCCCATCAGAAGAACAAGCAAAAAGGCAAGCGTAAGTAATTATCGGAGGTGCGAGTATGAGTTTAGAAAAATATCGTTTAAAAGACGTAGCTACGGATTTTGGTGTTGCACCCAAGCAGATTTCCCAGATTATGGAACAGTTTTTTGAGAAACCCAAGTCCAACACCCAGGTTCTTTCCGAGGAAGAACTGAATGTGATTTTTGATTATATGACCCAGACCAACCAGATCGAATCTCTGGAGGTTGTGTTTGCGGTACAGCCTGCCGCCAAAGCGGAGCCCAAGGAAGAACCCAAGGCAGAGCCGAAGGCTGCGCCCAAGGCGGAGAAAAAAGAGGAAAAGCCCGCTGCCCAGCCCAAACAGGAGCAGGCAGCGCCCCAGCCCAAGCAGGAAGCGCCTGCCAAGCCCCAGGAGCCGGAACGGAGACGGGAGCGCCGGGTGGTGGATACCTCTGCGGTGCAGGTGAACACCCGCCGTTTCGACGATGTGGATAATCTGGTGTCCGAGCGTGTGCAGAACTACCAGGGCGGTAAGCAGAAGTTCGGCAAGAAGGGTCAGCAGCAGAATAAGAAGGACAACAAGTTCAAGGGCAACAAGGCAAGAAATGAGGAGCAGGAGAAGCTGCGCCGTCTGCAGATGGAGGTTGCCCGGAAAGCTCCGGTTACGGTGAAGATTCCCGAGGAAATTACCGTGGGCGAGCTGGCTTCCCGGATGAAGAAAACCGCCGGTGAGGTCATTAAGTGCCTGATGAAAAACGGCGTAATGGCTGCCATCAACCAGACCATTGATTTTGACACCGCAGAATTTGTGGCGGTGGAGCTGGGCTGCAAGGTGGAAAAGGAAATCACCGTCACCATTGAAGAACGGATTATCGACGACCACGTGGATACTGCCGAGGAGCTGGTTACCCGTGCCCCCGTTGTGGTGGTGATGGGTCACGTTGACCACGGCAAGACCTCTACGCTGGATGCTATCCGCAAGACCAATGTGACCACCGGTGAGGCTGGCGGCATTACCCAGCACATCGGCGCATATACCGTGGAAATCAACGGACAGATGATTACCTTCCTGGACACCCCCGGTCACGCAGCCTTTACCTCTATGCGTGCCCGTGGCGCAAAGTCTACGGATATTGCCATTCTGGTGGTTGCCGCCGATGACGGCATTATGCCCCAGACCATTGAGTCTATCAACCATGCCAAGGCTGCCGAGGTGCCTATCATTGTTGCCATCAACAAAATGGATAAGCCCGAGGCAAACCCCGACCGGATTAAGCAGCAGCTGACCGAGCACGAGCTGATTCCCGAGGAGTGGGGCGGCGATACGGTGATTGTTCCCATTTCCGCCAAGACCGGTATGGGTCTGGAAGAGCTGCTGGAAATGGTGCTGCTCACTGCCGAGGTGCAGGAGCTGAAGGCAAACCCCAACCGCCGTGCCAAGGGTACGGTTATCGAGGCCCGTCTGGACAAGAACCGTGGTCCGATTGCCACCCTGCTGGTGCAGAACGGTACCCTCAACCAGGGCGATATCGTCATTGCCGGTACCGCTGTGGGTCACGTCCGTGTGATGACCAACGACAAGGGTCGTACCGTCAAGTCCGCAGGTCCTTCCGTGCCTGTGGAGATTACGGGTCTGGCGGAAGTGCCCGCCCCCGGCGACGAGTTCAATGCTGTTACCGACGAGCGTATGGCAAGAGAATTGGTGGAGCAGCGTAAGCAGGCTGCCAAGGATGCTGCCGCCAACGCTATGCAGAAGGTGACCCTGGATAATCTGTTTGCCAAGATGCAGGAGGGCCAGATGAAGGAGCTGCCCCTGATTGTCAAGGCAGACGTGCAGGGCTCTGCGGAAGCGGTGAAGGCCTCTCTGGAGAAGATTTCCAACGAGGAAGTTCGTGTGAAGGTGATCCACACCGGTGTGGGCGCCATCAACGAAAGCGATATTCTGCTGGCTACCACTGCCGGGGCTATCATTGTGGGCTTTAATGTCCGTCCCGATGCCGGTGCCCAGGCCAGCGGTCAGCGTGCCAACGTGGATATGCGGTTCTACCGGGTTATCTACGATGCCATCGACGAAATCGAGGCGGCAATGAAGGGTATGCTGGCGCCCAAGTTCGAGGAAGTGATTATCGGTCACGCTGAGGTGCGTATGACCTACAAGGTTTCCGCCATTGGTACCATTGCCGGCTGTATGGTCAAGGACGGCAAGGTTACCCGGGAGTCTCAGGTCCGTGTGCTTCGTGACAACATTGTCATTCACGAGGGCGAAATCGGCTCTTTGCAGCGGTTTAAGGACGCTGCCAAGGAGGTCACTGCCGGTTATGAGTGCGGCATGAGCGTTTTGAAGTTCAACGACATCAAAGAGGGCGATATCTTTGAATGTTTTGAGATGCAGGAGATTAAGCAGTAAAAGCGTTAGCCGCACCGCCAAAACGCGGTGCGGCGAGCTTGCTATTTAGGAGGATGAACTATGGCATCCAATCGAATTGGAAGAATCAACGAAGAAATTCAGAAGGAATTATCTGCCCAGCTGCGCAGTGTCAAGGACCCCAGGGTGGCGGAGACTATGATTTCCGTGACCCACGTGGAGACCACCCCGGATTTGCGCTATGCCAAGGTGTATGTGAGCTTCCTGCAGGAGGAAAAGGCGGCGGAGGCAATGAAGGGGCTGAAGTCTGCCGGGGGCTATCTGCGCCGGGAACTGGGTCGCACCCTGAATTTGCGGTATACCCCGGAGCTGGTGTGGACGCTGGACGATTCCATTACCTACGGCGCAAAGATGATGAAGCTGATTAACTCCCTGGAGGTAAACAAAGATGACCGGGATGACGATAGCGCAGACAGCTGACTGGCTGCTGGCGCGGGACAATTTTGTGCTCCTGACCCACCGCAAGCCTGACGGGGATACCCTGGGCTCTGCCGCCGCCCTTTGCCGGGGTCTGCGGCAGAAGGGGAAAACTGCCCACGTTTTGGAAAATGACGAGGTCACTGCGCTGTATGCCCCTTTGCTGGAAGGGCTCACCAAGCCCCATCCGGAGGAAGGTGATATTCTCGTTGCGGTGGATGTGGCGGCGGACAATATGCTGCCCCAGGTCTTTATGGAGATGAAAAACTGCATCGATTTGCGGATTGACCACCACGGCTCCGGGCGGGAGTATACGCCCTATGAGCTGGTGGATGCCCAGTCTGCCGCCTGCGCAGAGCTTGTCTGGGAGCTGCTGCTGGATATGGGTGTGGACCCGGACAAGGAAATGGCAGAGGCAGTTTATGTGGGTGTTTCCACAGATACCGGCTGCTTCCGCTATGCCAATACCAATGCCCATACCTTTGATGTAGCTGCCGATTGCGCTGCCACCGGGGCGGATGTGTTTGAATGGAACCGAAAGCTCTTTGACACCAATTCTCTGGCAAAGCTGCGGCTGCAGGCCTGGGTCGTGGATAACCTGAAGCTTTTGTGCGGCGGCGAGGTTGCCCTTTGCGCTTTGCCCAAGGCGGTGGAAGCGGAAATCGGTGTGGATGAAGACGATATGAACAACATTTCCGGCTTTTTGCGGAGCATTGAGGGCGTGTGCATTGCAGCGCTGCTGCGGGAGGCTTGTGAGGGAAGCACCAAGGTTTCCGTCCGTTCCGTTCCCGGGTATAATGCGGCATATTTCTGCGAGCAGTTTGGCGGCGGCGGTCATGCCGGCGCAGCTGGCTGTTCCATCCGCAAGAGCTTGGCAGAGGCTGCCGCGGAAGTGGAAGAAGTGCTGAAAAAATGGGGCGAGGCGCTATGAACGGCATTGTAATTGTGGACAAGCCCCAAGGCTGGACAAGTCAGGACGTGGTGAGCAAGCTGCGGGGTGTTTTGCATACCCGGCGCATTGGCCACGGCGGCACCCTGGACCCGATGGCTACCGGCGTTTTGCCGGTGTTTGTGGGCAGGGGCACCCGGGGTGTGGAGTTTTTCGAGCACGCAGAAAAGACTTATGAAACTGTTTTGCGGCTGGGTGTGACCACCGACACGGAGGATATTACCGGCGAGGTGCTGGAAAATCGAACAGTCAATGTGACAAAAGAGGCTTTTTTGGCTGCTTTGGATAGGTTTCGTGGAGAAATTCAGCAAATTCCGCCTATGTACTCAGCGCTCAAAATCAACGGACAAAAGCTCTGCGACCTTGCCCGCAAGGGTAAGGAGGTGGAGCGAAAGCCCCGGACCATTACCATATTTGCGCTGGATTGCCTGGACTTTGACGGGGTGAATGCCACCTTGCGGGTCCGCTGCTCCAAGGGTACGTATATTCGAACCCTGTGCAAGGATATCGGCGAAGCCTTGGGCTGCGGCGGCTGTATGGCAAGTCTGCGCAGGACCGCTGCCGGGGCATATACCCTTGACCGGGCGGTACCGCTGCAGACCCTCATTGAAGCGGAAAATCCGGAAAGCTATCTTCTGCCTCTGGACAGCATGTTTGAAAAATACCCGGCAATGACCCTGACGGCAAAGCAGGAAAAGTGCTGCCGCAATGGGGCTGGCTTTACGTATCCGGGGGAGAACGGCACCTACCGGGTGTACGGACAAACTGGGGAATTTTTGGCGCTGAGCCAGATAGAAGACGGCGTTATGTCAACCGTAAAGAGCTTTTTTGATGCTTCTGCCTCCCTCTGATGAGGGAGGTGCCCCGAAGGGGCGGAGGGAGAGATATGAAACCTTACAATCGGGCAAACATACCGCTAGCCAAAGAACTCCGCAAGAATATGACCCCTTGGGAACGAAAATTGTGGTATGACTATCTGCGGTATTATCCAATTCGCTTTCAACGGCAAAAAGCGATTGGTGATTACATTGTGGATTTTTACTGCGCAAAAGCAAGGCTTGCCATAGAATTGGATGGCAGCGGACATTATGAACCGGAACAGGAAAGAAAAGACACCCTCCGTACTGCGCAACTGGAGAATATGAATTTGACGATTGTGCGAATTTGTAACCTGGATATAGACAAAAATTTTGCGGGTGTCTGTGAGTATATTGATATGATCGTGCAAAATTCTCTCCCCCAGTCAGCTTCGCTGACAGCCCCCTCATCAGAGGGAGCCTTGGTGCGGGGGACAACAGAAAAGACAATTTATGCCCTGGGGTTTTTTGATGGGGTGCATTTGGGTCATCAGGCGCTGCTGAAGGCGTGCAGAGCGCTGGCAGATGCCCGGGGCTGCAAGGCCGGTGCGGTGACCTTTACCTCTCATCCGGAGACGGTGCTTTTGGGAAAAGCCCCGGCATTTATCAACACAATCGATGACCGCCGGCGGCTCCTTACCCAATACGGGATGGATGCCGTGGTATGTCTGCCCTTTGATCAAGGGCTGATGTCTACACCGTGGCAGGACTTTTTGGATGACCTTATGGCAAAGGATGCGGCAGGCTTTGTTTGCGGGGATGATTTCCGCTTTGGCTATCGAGGTCAGGGCAACGCAACCTTATTGACGGATTACTGCAGGGAAAGGCAGCTTTCTTGTGTGGTAGTGCCGGAACAGCTGGTCGATGGCATCCGGGTTTCCTCTACCTACATCCGGAAGCTTTTGGAAAGTGGCAAAACGGAGGAGGCAGTTCAGTTTTTGGGACACCCCCATATGCTTACCGGGATTGTGGTTGCCGGAAAGCAGCTGGGCAGAACCCTGGGCATTCCCACGGCAAATCTGGAATTACCGGAAGAATTGGTGCAGATGAAGTTCGGCGTATATGCCTGCAAAGCTGTGGTTGACGGCAAGGAATATCTTGCGGTGACCAATGTGGGAAATCGTCCTACGGTAGGCGGCGAGAAAATTACTGTGGAGCCGTGGCTTCTGGATTTTGCGGGCGATTTGTACGGCAGGGAAATCACCGTGGAATTTTATGCCTTTCTCCGCCCGGAGGAAAAATTTGCGGATTTGACTGCGCTGCAGACACAAATTCGCCGGGATGGGGAAAAAACCCGGACTTTTTTCTTGGAAAAGTGAAAATTTTCCTTTACAACCGGGAAAACTTGTGATAAGATAGTCGGGCTGGCTATGTCCGGCGGAATTTTGATGCCCATTGCTCAGTTGCGGGAGAAGGCGAACAACGCATTCCACTGACCCTTACTTAGCTATGTGGCGAATATTTAGAAAGGTGGACTTTGAAATGATTTTGAAGGACAAGAAGACCCAGGTGATCCTGGAAAACGCTACCCACGAGGGTGACACCGGTTCCCCCGAGGTTCAGGTTGCTATCCTGACCGCCCGTATCAACGAGCTGACTGAGCACCTGCGTGTGCACAAGCACGACAACCACTCCCGTCGTGGTCTGCTGATGATGGTTGGTAAGCGCCGCAATATGCTGGACTATCTGGCAAAGAAGGACATCAACCGTTACCGTGCTTTGATTGCGAAATTAGGCATTCGTAAGTAAGAAAGCATACAAGTGGGGCGACGGGCAGTTGCCCCACTTTTTGCAAATTCACCAAAATCGGGAGACACTTTAGCAGTTGAAAATGGGCTTTGACACAGAACCTATTTTCAAGTGCTAAACCTCCCGAAACAAATAAAAATAGGAGGAAATACAAATGATTACACGTAAACAGTATCCCAACCATCACGTATATGAGATGGAAATCGGCGGCCGCCCCTTTACTGTGGAAACCGGTAAGGTTGCTGAGCTTGCCAACGCAGAGTGCATCTGCCGCTACGGCGATACCGTGGTGCTGACTACCTGCACCTGCAACCCCATTCCCAAGGCCGGTATTGACTACTTCCCTCTGACCATCGAGTTCGAGGAGAGAATGTACGCTGTGGGTCGTATTCCCGGCTCCTTCAACCGCCGTGAGGGCAAGCCCTCTGACCGGGGCATCCTGAACAGCCGTATCATCGACCGCCCCATGCGTCCTTTGTTCGACGAGGAGCTGCGGAACGATACCGTTGTGACCTGCACCGTTCTGGCAAACGATTTTGACAATCCTGTGGAAATCGTGGCTTCTCTGGGTGCTTCCATTGCCATCGCATCGAGTGATGTGCCCTGGAACGGACCTGTGGCAACCACCAACGTTGCCCACGTGGGTGACCGTTATATTATCAACCCCTCCAACGATGAGCGTGAGGCTTGCGACTGCTTCGTGTGCATCAGCTCTACCTTCGAGAAGGTGGTTATGATTGAGACCGAGGCCAACGAGGCTCCCGAGGCGGTTGTGCTGGAGGCTATCCGCATTGCCCACGAGACCAATATGGAAATCGTGAAGTTCATTAACGGTATCGTTGCGGAAATCGGCAAGCCCAAGTTCACCTTCGAGAAGGCTGCTGTGAACCACGACCTGCTGGACGACCTGATTGCTTACGGTCTGCCCCAGATTGAAAATGCGCTGGACACCGACGATAAGAACGTCCGTGAGGAGCGCCTGACTGCTGCAAGACTTGACTTCCAGGAGAAGTTCGGCGAGAAGTACGAGGACTTCGAGACCCACATTGAGGTCTGCCTGTACAAGATGCAGAAGAAGGTCGTTAAGAAGTGGCTGCTGGCCGGCAAGCGTGTTGACGGCCGTGGTATGGACGAGATCCGTCCCCTGGACGCTGAGGTCGGCATTCTGCCCCGCGTTCACGGCAGTGGTCTGTTCGCCCGTGGTCAGACACAGGTTCTGTCCATCTGCACCCTGAACACCCTGTCCGCTGCACAGAAGCTGGACACCATCTACGCAGAGGATACCAAGCGCTATATCCACCACTACAATTTCCCCAGCTTCTCCACCGGCGAAGCCCGTGCTGCCCGCTCCACCTCCCGTCGTGAGATCGGTCACGGCGCTCTGGCTGAGAAGGCATTGCTGCCCGTGATCCCCTCCGTTGAGGAGTTCCCCTACGCCATCCGCGTGGTTTCCGAGGTTCTGTCCTCCAACGGTTCTACCTCTCAGGGCTCTATCTGTGGCTCTACTCTGGCTCTGATGGATGCCGGCGTGCCCATCAAGCGCCCCGTTGCAGGCATTTCCTGCGGTCTGATCTCCGATCAGGAGACCGGCGAGTGGAGAACCTTCACCGATATCCAGGGTGTTGAGGACTTCCACGGCGAAATGGACTTCAAGGTTGCCGGTACCACCGAGGGTATCACCGC
>JAFXAQ010000002.1 GCA_017516925.1 Oscillospiraceae bacterium
AGTAGGTAAGCAGCTTTGGCGGCAGGCCTTGGCGCTGATTTCCGCTGCGGTTATAAAGTTCGTCGCACTGTACGGCATTGTAGCGGGGGTTATCTGCGGCCTTTTGGCAGATAGTCTGCTCTCTTCCGGTGCGCTGAAAGCCCCCATGCTGAAGGTTTTACCTGTAACCTTTGGTGTTCCTCAGCTGTTCACAGCCTTGATTGGCGGTGGCGTAGCTATGCTGATTGTGCCGGTATTGCGCCGGGCACTGCGAAAATAAAGATAACAAAGAAGTGTGAAAAATGCAGAAACTGAGCGACAAAAAACAAATAAACCGAATATCTGTTCTGTTTGCGCTGACCTATATGGTCAGCTACATATCCCGGATTAACTATGGCGCTGTGCTGTCTGAAATGGAGGCAGCGACCCAGATGCAGAAAACCCTGCTTTCCGTGGCGGTGACCGGCAGCTTCATCACCTATGGTGTTGGGCAGGTGGTCACCGGTATTTGCGGAGACTGGTTCTCTCCCAAAAAGCTCATTGCCTTTGGCTTTGTGCTGACGGCATTGATGAACGGCATCATTCCCTTGTGCCGGACGCCGATGCAAATGATGCTGGTGTGGAGTGTCAATGGCTTCGCCCAGGCCTTTATGTGGCCGCCTATGGTGAAGATGATGACAGCGCTGCTTTCCGATGATGACTATAAAAAGGTCACCACCCGGGTCATTTGGGGCAGCTCCGCAGGTACGATTGTGGTGTACCTGCTGTCCCCGGCGCTGATTTGGCTTGGGGGCTGGAAAGCGGTCTTTGTGTTTGCCGCCTTGTGCGCGGCGGTTATGCTGCTTGTTTGGCTGAAAAAAGCGCCGGAGGTAACGGTAATTTCCAAGAAACAGCTGCAAGAACAGCCCACGGTGAAATTTAACCTCTTCCGCCCGGCAATGCTGCTCATTATGCTGATGGTGATTTGCCAGGGGATGCTCCGGGACGGTGTCACCACCTGGATGCCTTCCTATATTACGGATAACTATAACCTGGGAAGTCAGATTTCCATTTTAACCGGTGTGGTGCTGCCGCTGTTTAGCATTCTGTGTACCCAGCTGGGCACTCGTTTGTACCGGAAAAAGCTGAAAAATCCCTTAACTTGCGCCGCACTGCTCTTCGGGGTGGGTATGGCCGCTTCTTTGGTGCTGGTAGTGTTGGGCAATATCAGCCCGGTGGTTTCTGTGCTGGGAATGGCAATGTTGACCGGCGCTATGCACGGTGTGAACCTGATGCTCATTTGTATGCTGCCGGCATATTTCCAAAAGACCGGCAAGGTTTCTACTGTGTCCGGTGTGCTCAATGCCTGTACCTATATCGGCAGCGCTTTGTCTACTTATATGATTGCATATTTGGTGGAAAAGTTCGGCTGGCAGCTGAATCTGCAGCTTTGGCTGGTCGTAACGGCGGTGGGTACCTTGGTCTGCCTGCTGCTGCAAAGACCCTGGAAAAATATCAATCAGGAATTATCCTGAAAAAGCAGGTGTCCAACGGACACCTGCTTTGGCTATTTAGAGAAGATTTAGTTCCAGAGGAATCTTGCCCTGGGGCACATACTCGCCGCAGAGGGCTTCGATGACGTGCTGGATGCACTTGGCACTGTTGGCGCCGATGAAGCGTCGCGGTGCGTGGGGCAAAGGCTCCATAGCGTAGGGAGAACCAAAGTGGACAATGGTGGAGGTGCGCTTCTGGACACTTTCCATCAAAATCTGGAAACGTCTGGTAATTTCCTCGGTGCCCTGATAAGCTCTGTAGTTGCAGTAAGTAAAGAAAACTACCTCGTCATACTTAGATGCATTGGCCACCACAAAGTCGTTCATAAGGTCATTGGGATATTCGCAGACGAATTTCGTAACAGAACCGGGGAAACGCTCCAGAAGAGAGTCTGCAATTTCCTGCGGTTTCCACCATTTCACGGTCTTGGTTTCGCCGACAATCTGGCTGTTGTTGGTTGCGCTGGGGTAGAGGTTCTCTGTCATAATTACGAACAGGTACTTCTTGTCCTTGCTTAGCGCCACAGGCACACCGGGGTCGGTAATGACCTCAATGCAGTCCCGATTGATACGGGCAATGCTTTCTTTTTCGGCCTCGGTCAACTCATATGTTTCCGGCTGACGCATAGTCCGTTCCTGTGCACGAAGCACATTGGCAACTGCCTCGTCCAGACGAGCCTCGTCAAACAAACCCTTCTTGTAGCAATTGAGCAGATAGTTGTAGGAATCCTCCAGCGGAATCCGGTAGTTGGGCAGGAGCATATCGTTGCCGGCTGCAAGAGAAAGACCCAGCATATCCTCCTCGCCGAAGTTCTGGATGATGGCGCCCATAGCCAGAGAGTCGGTCATCATCAGACCCTGGAAGTTGTAGTCCCGGATGATGCTCATGACCTTTTTAGACAAGGTGCCGGGGTAGTCCGGGTCAATCTTGGAACAGGTGGTATGACCGGTCATAATGCCGCACATATCTTCGCCCAGATTTTCAATCATTCTTCGGTAAACATAAAGGTTCTTTTCACGGAGCTCTTCTTCAGTGCCGTCGAAGGTTTGCTCTGTCATATGGGAATCGTATTTGGTTGCGTTGTTGGCAGAGGGATAATGCTTGGCGCCGCCGATGATACCACAGTCGGCAAAGGCTTTCATAAAAGCAGTGGCATGATCAGCGAGGCGTTCTCCTTGATGACCAAATCCACGCATAATGCCCAGACATCTGGGGTCGCGGATATCCACAACCGGAGACCACATCATATTGTAGCCATAGCTTTTTGCTTGCTTTGCGGTAGCCTTTGCAAAGTTGTAGGTGTCTTCCACATTGTCTACGATACCCAAAGCGAAGTTACCGGGAATGAGGTATTCGCCCAAGGGGTTACCCTGCTCCATATCGCAAGCGATAAACAGAGGATAGTCTGCAGCATCCTGGAACATTTTAATCATTTCCACACCCTTGGGAGTAGGGTCAATCTGGACACCGCACAAAGCGTGGTTTTTAATCATCTTCAGGGCAAACTCCGTATTTTCAGGCTTGCTCACAACAGCCCGGCCCAAAAGCACCTGTCCGATTTTTTGCTCAACGGTCAGGTCCTCTAAACGTAAAGGTGTTTTCATAATATCTGCTCCTTTTTTAAGTATAGAACCATTGTAGCACAGTATTTTTTAAAAGTCTTTCACTTTCTTGGCAAATTTTTATAGAATTCTTGGTATTTTCCCGGCTGGTTGCAATTGATTTTAAAGACAGCCCGCATCCTTACCAACTATTTTGGAACAATTTTTGCCTTGCGTTGCTTGTCATAAATTATTGGATAAAACCCTTGTGTACCAAGGATTTTTCGGATTTGCTTACCGCTGCTTGCTGTAGCTTGCAGTGGGTGTTTTGTGTCGGTTTTTCACGACCCGTGTCGGTTTTGTGTCGGTTTTTGGCGTGGGGATCTGGCATGCTTTTTTCAAATTTTACAACGACATGAATGCTATGCGATTACATCTCCCAACTGCCTAACCAGTTTGCAAATGCGGAATAAAGGGTCTGCATTTCGGCTGTCTGTTCTTCTACAATGGTAAGGGTGTATAACAGATCTTC
>JAFXAQ010000066.1 GCA_017516925.1 Oscillospiraceae bacterium
TCTGGCAGGCGGTGAACTGGAACTTGATGAAGTAAGAGCAATCACTGATTGGGTTGACTATAACGGTACGTTCAAGATTGATCCTAATAATCGCTACGTTGTTTACGCTAAGGTTACCGACAATACTGGCAACATCTTGTATATAAATTCTGACGGTATTGTTTTAGACAACATTGCACCTACGCTTGAAGGTATTGAGAATGGAAAAACCTATTACGGCGATCTTACCGTTATCAAATCTGACGAGCAGTTCTATGACATTAAGATGGTGACGCTTGACGGTGAGCCGATGGGCTTTGCCGAAGGTACTTACGGTCTTATTCCTGCCGACAATGCAGAGCATATTGTTGTGGTTGAAGATCACGCAGGCAACAAGACCACCTACACTGTGACGGTTATGAAGAACTATACCGTAACCTACAAGGCTGACGGTGAGACTGTTTCCACCGAGACTGTCGGACACGGCAAGGATGCAACCCTTCCGGCTGTTCCTGCAAAGGACGGATACGTTGGCAAGTGGGACAGCGACGGCAAGAACATCACCGGTGATACAACAATTACGGTGGTTTACACGGAAATTCATGTTGTAAAGCCCAATGAAGTGAAACCGGAGGATAAGACCGACCTTGAGGATACTAAGGCAAAGCTTGAAGAAGAACTGAAGGATGACTCCTACACCGATAACGATAAGAAGGACATCCAAGATGCCATTGACGATATCGACGATGCCCTTGAAGTGATCGGCAATGCAGAAGCAGTCGAAGATCTCATTGACAAACTGCCGGAGAACATCACCAAGAACGACGAGGATGCAATCAAGGCTGCTGACGATGCCTATAATGCACTTTCCGACTACGAGAAATCCCTTGTAGACGAGGATGCAAAGAAAGCACTTGACGATGCAAAGGCAGCTCTTGCAGAGCTGAATAAGCCTGCTGACACTGACAGTCCTCAGACCGGCGATAACAGCAATCTTGGATTGTGGGTGTTCCTCTTAGTGTTGAGTTGCTGTTCAATGATTGCTTTGATCGTTATTGATAAAAAGAGAAAAATCGCAAAATAGCTAATCACTTTACCCCGTTGGGAGCGCAGTAATTTCTGTATTTCCAACGGGGCTTTTTTGCGTTATATCAAGTCTTTTATGGCTTCTTTTAATTTCATAAGTGCCTTTTCACATTTTTTGCGTGCGGTATTGGCAGAGCTATATTCGGAACACAAGGGGACGTTTCTCTTGTGATAATGGAGGCTAAAAAGCGAGGTGAAAAATCACCTCTCTTTTGCTATGTAAAGGTCAAATTATGCCGTTTTTCGCCAAAATTTTTCTTCAAAAATGCTCAGAAACCCAGTATTTATAAGGCTTTATCGCATTTTTGTGTTATTATAACACGAGCCTCGATTCTTCTAACTATACCTGTTGCTTTCATATATACATTTCTCCTTAAATTACAAATTGTGTTGTTATTATCTGTATTTCCGGGAGAAATATACCGCAAGATTTACTTTTGAAATGAAATATGATATAATAAATCAAACGAGGTGATTTAGTTGAACGAAGAACTTACATTACATATCAAAAAACTTCAAAGGCGAGCCATGCTTTCTTTAATTGCTATCCTATCGGCGATTGTTTCAATCGGTTTTGGAATCTTGTTTTTGTTTGTTCCGTCTTTTGTTGCTATCATCTTTTTCGCTATTGCTACTATTTGCATTGTATATCTCATACACAGTAGTCGTACTGCTAAAAAAGAGGCAAAAGAAAACATTTATAAACCTGTCATTTTTAATGATGATAAGAATTTGACTTTTGAAAAAATTGTTAGCATCTTTGAAAATTTGACAAATGAAGAAAATCAACTATCTACATCAGAAGATGTTAGATTTTTCCGACTAAATAAAATTTTCAAATTGAGAACCATAATTTATAGAACGGATAATTTCAATAAGAAAGATTTTGATAACGCCAAAGACCGCATCAATAAAAAGGCAAATAAAGAGTTGAATATATCGCAGTGGGTAAATCGAATGGAAGCAGGCAATATGATGCGTTTTAATATCATTTGCACCGATGTATTAAACGATGCATTATATCAATTTCTTTCCCAAAATGCCAATCGAAACTTAACCAGAGTTGAGGGTATCATAAATATTGCTATTGTCGGTAATCAAATTATGATTCCACCACTTTATGGCGAATGCGATTTGGCAGAAATCAGTAGATATAAAGGTGTTGTTAAATTCATAAATCAAGTTTTATTAAACAATAATTAACCACAAAAGCGAGGTGAATTTCACCTCGCTTTTGCTATGTAAATGTCAAATTATGCCGTTTTACGCCAAAAATTTTTCTTCAAAAATGCTCAGAAACCCAGTATTTATAAGGCTTTATGGCATTTTTGTGTTATTATAACACGAGCCTCTATTCTACGAACTATTCCTGTTGCTTTCATAATATATAATAATCTCCTTGCTTTACAAATTTGTACTGTTAGTATCTGTAAAACAAGGAGATTTATACTGCGTGACTTTACTTTTAATACTAAATATGTTATAATGAATAAAAAGGAGGCAACACCATGTTTTTTCGTGAACAAGCAAAAAAGAAAGCCATAACCTTCAGCTATGATGACGGCGTAACCCAGGATATTCGGTTGATTGAGCTATTAAACAAGTACGATTTAAAATGCACCTTCAACCTGAACTCCGAGCTTTTGTCCAAAAAGGGCATGCTTGTTCGAAAGGGTCAGCGGTTATCCCATTATAAAGTACATACAGAAGATGTAAAAACCATTTATGACGGTCATGAAGTTGCCGTACATACCTTAACGCATAAAAATCTTACCAAATGTGATGATGCTGAAGTAATTCGTCAGGTTGAGACGGACCGATTGAATTTATCCGAGCTTGTGGGATACGAGGTTGTTGGTATGGCATACCCTTGCGGTGGTGTGAATAATGATGACCGTGTTGCTAACATTATACAAAAAAGCACTGGTGTTAAATACAGTCGTACCATTACCACAAATAACTGTTTTGATTTGCAAGAAAACCTCTACCGTTTTAATCCCACATCACATCATTTGGATTTTGAAAAAATGATGCAATTAGGCAGAGAGTTTTTGGAATTTAAACCTAAAGAGCCAAAGGTGTTTTATATTTGGGGACATTCATACGAAATGGATTGCGGTGCAGATTATTGGGTGAAATTAGAGGAATTTTTCAAGCTCATCAGCGGTAAAGAGGATATTTTTTACGGAACGAACAAAGAAGTTCTCTTGTAAACAAAGCAGCGGAGTGAAATTCACTCCGCTTTTGTTATGTATCGGTCAAAATATGCTGTTTTTCATCAAAATTTTTTCTCTAAAAATTGCCCGAAAAACCAGTGTTTATAAGGCCTTATCACACTTTTGTGTTATTATAACACGAGCCTCCACTCGTTTTACGATATCTGTCACTTTCATATATCTTTATCCTTTTTGCAACTTAATGAATAATGAATGATGAAAAATGAAGGATGAATAATTAAGGTGTGCCGCAAGCGGACTATTTTAATCCGTCGGCATAGCCTATTCACTATTCATTGGCGCAGCCTGCACCTACAATCGTTTTACAAAATACCGCAGTATTTACATTTTAGCATTTTCGTGCTATCATAAACAATAGGCGGTGATTTTATGGCAGACCCCATTATAGAACAATTGGAGAACTTTCAAGCGTTTAGGGTTGACGCATATTGTGAAGATTATCCGGATGTTATTTTTGAAATCATTTTAGACAGGGAACCAACACAAGAACAAATCGTAACTGCTGTTCGTGTTTTGGCGCAATTTGTTACCAAATACAACAAACGCCATTTTTTAAAACCGATTCATTATATCTCGGATATTGAAAATTTGCCCGACGGAGACCACCCCAGAGGCATTTATATACATATCGATTTTGGTAACTGTTCCCCTAAAGCGTTGATTGAAGCGGTATGTGAATTGGAAAAATCGGGACTGCCTATTTTTAGGGTAGCCTTACAATAAATCCGGAGGTTTCTGTATGAAAAAAAGCGGCTTGTTCTGTACGCAACTGTTTCTAAATGCTATTCGCTATGGGCTGTTGTTTGCTGTAGCGGTCATTGTTACCGTTATCGGCGCAGTATGGATAGATATTTGTTTATATATCGGCTTCGGATTACTCGCCCTGTATGCGATAATTTGTCTCGGTTCGACAATCTCCATGAATATGATCACAAAACAACTTTCCGAGGAAAACCCGGAATTTAATGCTATTATGGAAAAACTGGCAAACGACCCAGATTCGTTTATAGCAGAATCAATGGCTAATTATGATGAGATGAAACAGCTGCACGGGGAGGCACTGTTAGCGCTTTCTGACGATGATTTGTTTGAGGCTGTTTATTTTCAAAACCTCGATATCGCTGAAAGTGCAGAGGACGAGGATAAGGAACTGGAACAATTTAGTGGTCCTCGCAGAACCGTGTACATATTGAGTATGTTTGATATGGAAATTCAGAACGGCGGTCTTTGCCAATTCTTCGTAAACTCGTCAAGCGCTGTTGCGCCGTATGTTAGTGAATCGCTAAGATGCGTAGGTGCAAACGAACATCTAAATCTTTTTGAAGAGTTTATCACAGCAAATAACATCGATATTTCTAATCTCGAATCATTTAAAGTATCCAGCATAAGAGGATTCAAAAAGCAAACCAAGCGGTTTGACTTTGATGCATTTGACGATGCATATTATGAATTGCCGGCTTTACAGGAAAAAGTAGTTACATACATCAAGAATAATATAAACGAGTTTTAGCAAAAACTGCCCGCCTAAAGGCGGGGCTTCATAAGACAGTATCCGCTTCAAAAGCAATCTTTTATTTCCATACTGCGTAAAAACGCTATGGTAGGCGCCGGCCTTACCATAGCGTTTTTTCTTGTCTGGAAGTAAAAATCTTTCCTTTTGAAGTGCTTTGCAGTTTTGCTCCTTGGATTTTCCTCTGTAACAAAGAATAGCTGCGAAGAAATACTTTGTGTATTTCAAGCAGTTATTCTGAAGTTATGGAGGAAAAGACTGGGGCAAAACCGAATAATGTCTTACGAAACCCCGCCTAACGGCGGGCAGTTTTTGTTAGAATGCAACTTGCATAAACAGGGCTACTGCGCACAGGATGATGGCGCAGCCCACATAGGCAAAGCGACCGGTGTTGTACCAGTATTTACCCAGGGGCCTGTTTCTTCCCTTGTTGATTTCTCCCAGCAAATCATCCTTTTTCATAATCCAGAACCAGGTGACTGCGCCCAAAGTGGCGCCAATGGGGATGATATAAATGGAAACAATATCCATCCAGGGACCCCAATCGGAAATGGGCTCCATATTAAGACCAATGCCCAGACATACCACTGCCAGAATTGCCAGGGTCCAGCCCCGGCTGAGCTTGGGGATACGGGTTTGCAGAGACTCGCCCACTGCCTCGAACATATTCTGCAGAGAGCTGACACCGGCAAAGACCATTGCCGCATACAAAATGATGGCAAAGAGCCGTCCTGCGGGAATGTCCTGCAAAATCCGGGGGAGGGTCACAAACAAAAGCGAAGGACCTGCACCCACATCAAGACCGTAGGCAAAGCAGGCAGGAATAATGACCATGGCAGCAACCAAGGCGGCAACGGTGTCAAAAACAGCAGTTTGCACTGCCATTTTTACCACGTTTTCCTGTTCCTCCATATAGGCGCCGTAAACCACCATCGCACCGCCGGTGATGGACAGAGAGAAAAATGCCTGCCCCATTGCCCAAATCCAGGTCATTGGGTCTTTCAGCTTACTCCAGTCCGGGGTGAACATGAACCGATAGCCCTCCTCCGCACCGGGCAGCAAAGAAACACGAATTGCCAACACCACAAACACAAGGAAGAACACCGGCATCATTATCTTGTTGCTTTTTTCAATGCTCTTTGCGCCCAGAAGCAGGGTCAGCAGCGTGCCTGCCACCACGATGATGTGAAAAGGCACCACGGAATATTCCTTGCCGGAAAAGCCCTCGAACCAAGCCTTCGTATCCACTGCCATCAGTTCTCCGGTGACAGACTGGAAAAGCGCCTTCAAAATATAGGCCACAATCACCGCATAGCCCAGAGCGATACACATAGAACCTACCAAAGGCAGCCAGCCAACCAATCCACCGGCTTTGCCCAATTTGGAATTACGGGATGCCCACGCCCTTGTGTAGGAGCCAACAGCACCGGTGCGGTACCGGCGACCCACAGCATATTCAGCAGACAAACCCACTACGCTGAAAAGCGCAATAAAAAACAGGTAAGCCACCAAAAATGCGCCGCCGCCATTTTGCCCCATTTTGGCAGGAAAGCCCCAGACGTTTGCCATACCCACGGCAGAGCCCACCGCCGACAAGATAAATCCCCAGCGGCTAAAATGCGCCGTATTGTTCTTTTTTGCCATACCCTTTTCTCCTAAACAAAATTCCAAGGTATTATACTGGCAAGGACGGGATTTGTCAAATAAAATACTTTGTGTTATACTAGAGCTATTATGGAAAGGAAGGAGCTTTTTATGGGAAACAGGCATTTGAATATAGGGCTGCTTGCCCATGTGGACAGCGGCAAAACCTCCCTTTCCGAAGCGCTTTTGTATACCGCCGGGGCAAAACGCACCTTGGGACGGGTGGACCACCGGGACGCTTTTCTGGACACGGAACCCCTGGAGCAGGAACGGGGTATCACCATTTTTTCCAAGCAGGCACGGTTTTCCCGGCAGAATTGGGATATTACGTTGGTGGACACCCCGGGGCACGGAGATTTTGCCGCAGAAGCGGAACGGGTACTGCCGGTTTTGGATTGCGCCGTGCTGATTATCAGCGGCACCGATGGCATTCAGCCCCACACCGTAACATTGTGGCAGCTTTTGGAAATGTATCACGTCCCTACCTTTCTTTTTGTGAACAAAATGGATTTGCCGGGCTTGTCCCGGGAAGCGCTGCTTTCTCAGCTGCAAAGCCGCCTGCATCCCGGCTGTGTGGACTTTACCCAACCGGACGAAGAGAGCATCGCAATGTGCGACGAGGGCTTGCTCGCCTCCTATTTGGAAAACGGCAGCCTGACCCCGGAACAAATCTCCACAGCCATTGCCGCCCGGCAGGTATTTCCCTGTCTGTTCGGCTCGGCATTGAAATTAGAGGGTATCGAAGAATTTTTAGACGCTTTGGCAGATTATGCCCCTGTCCAAAATTATGGCGCGGAATTTGGGGCAAGGGTCTATAAAATTTCCCGGGACCCTCAGGGCAACCGTCTGACCTGGCTGAAAATCACCGGGGGTACCCTTGCGGTACGAAGCCCTCTGGCAGGCGAAAAGGTGGTGCAAATCCGGCTGTATTCCGGGGAGAAATTTACCGCTGTTGACACAGCCGAAGCCGGTATGCTCTGCGCCGTTACCGGACTTTCCCAGACCTACATTGGACAAGGGCTGGGCACCGAGCCTGACGGAAAAACACCTGCGCTGCAGCCGGTGATGACCTACCGGGTAAAGCTGCCCCAGGGGTACGATACTACCCGGGCTGTGGGGATTTTCCGGGAGCTTGCGGAGGAAGACCCCCTTCTGCAGGTGCTGTGGGAGGAACGTACAAAGCAGCTGAAGGTGCGGATTATGGGAAAAATCCAGCTGGAAATTCTGGAAAAGCTGCTGTCTCAGCGGTTTTCTCTGGAGGTCAGCTTCGATAACGGTCAGGTAGTATATTTGGAAACCATTCTCTCGCCGGTGGAGGGTGTGGGGCATTTTGAACCGCTGCGGCACTATGCAGAAGCCCACATTCTTTTAGAACCTCTGCCCCTTGGCAGCGGCTTGCAATTTGACAGCGTCTGCTCCACCGACAGCCTGCATCCCCAATACCGCAACCTGATTATGAGCCATATGCGGGAGAAAACCCATTTGGGTGTGCTCACCGGCTCCCCTATCACCGATATGAAGCTGACGCTGGTGGCAGGCAAAGCCCACGTCAAGCACACCGAAGGCGGCGACTTCCGTCAGGCAACCTACCGGGCAATCCGGCAAGGTCTGATGCGGACAAAGTCCTGTCTGCTGGAGCCCATTTACAGTTTTATGTTAACCATTCCGCAAAATCTTGTGGGGCGGGCAATGACGGATATTGAAGCAATGGCAGGTCACTGCCAGCTGCCGGAAGCGGTTGGCGAATTTGTACGGCTTACCGGCACACTGCCTGCTGCCCGGCTGGGAGATTATCCGGAGCAGGTTGCCGCTTATTCCCACGGTCAGGGACAGCTGCAAATATCCTTTCTGGGCTACGCACCCTGCCACAATCCGGAGGAAGTCATCGCTGCAGCTGCCTACAACCCGGAGGCAGATTTAGAAAACACCCCGGACAGCGTCTTCTGCGACCACGGCGCAGGGGTAAATGTCAAATGGAACGAAGTGGAAAACTATATGCACATCCCTTATACAACAAAAGCCCCCCTCTGAAGAGCAATGCCATTAAGTTTAGACCGTCATTGCGAGGACCCCGAGCGAAGTCGAAGGGGACGTGGTAATCCGTAATATCCTTTGAGAAACGGATTCCCACGGCTGCTGCGCAGCCTCGGAATGACCGAGTATTGTTAACTTAATGACATTGCCTCAACAGAGGGGGCTTTGCATTTTAATCGATGGGTGTTTCTTCTTGCTGCTGTGTTTTCCGTTTCTTCATTTCCACAACGCCCAGCACTGTCACGCAAACCGCAAGCAGCGCTGTGACACCTACAGCAATCAGCAAAACATACTGATTTTCCGGTTGCTCTGCTTCTTTTGTTTGCGCCGCAACCGTTACAGGCTCCGTGGTGACTTCCGTCACCGGCTGGGTGGTAGGTTGGGTCATTGGCTCTGTAGCGGGTTCCGTTTCCACAGCGGTAGTTTCTGCCACCAGCGGCACAAACGGCACATCCAGGTCGCAAACAGCGAGGGTCTGCAGGCTTTCCAGCTCCGCCGTCAGGGTCTTGCCCTCCACTGTGGCTTCCAGCATTTCCACCGCATCTGCTGACACAGCATACAGCGCTATGTTGGTTCCCAAATCCTCCGGGATTTCCATTTCCAGCGTAAACTTGCCCGCCGGAGCTACCGCCTCACCTCCAGCCTCGGCAACCATATCATAGGCCGCAAAGCTGCCGGTTACCTCCTGCAGCGCAAGCTGCAGCTGCGCGTCTTCCACCTGCGCAATCCGGATTTCCGTGTTTTTTGCGAATACCTTTTCCTTGGCTGTGAGGGTAATCCCGGTGGCTTCATCACAGTAGGCGCAAAGGAATTTGGTCTGCTTCACCTTCTGACAGCGGCTGCAGGTTTTTTCCGTAATGCCGGCAGCGTAAATGGTTGCTTCCTGAACCGCCACTGTTTTACCGTAGTCATGCCCCAGAGCCTTAAGCTTTTTTGTCTTTGCTTTTCCGCAGACTGCGCAGAGGCTTTCCTCCTTGCCCTTTTGGGTGCAGGTGGCTTCCTGGGTCACCGTCCAGTCCCCATAGGTATGGTCATCGGTTTTGGCAATAGCCTCCTCCCTGGTTTTTCCGCAGGCAAGGCAGGTGTAGACCTTTATGCCACTTTCCAAGCAGGTTGCGTTTTGCGTGATGGCGCCAGCGTCCCAGCTGTGGTAGGCGCCCCCTGATGTGCAGGGCACAGGCTGCTTTGACTGCATGGAGCCTGCGGCAAAATAGCTGGTTTTCGGCTGGACAATCAGAGATGGGCGGCTATTATAAATATTGGAGCCGGAGCCCCGTGTCCAAGCCTCCCTGCGAATGGCAATCAGACCCTTTCCGTCACCGTTGCCATCTACATATGTAATGTACTGTTCATCGTATTGCAGCACGATGATGGAGTGATTCCCCTCCCGGATATACACCGCCGCATCGTTCCGGACACCCCACTTGACAAAATTCTGATACGTGATTTTTCCGGTGGCTTTCACCCGCTGGTGGTTGCCGTTGACACTGTCGTGGGGGCTGAAGCCGTCATAGAATTTGCCATAAAAGGCATTGGCATAGGCAAAGCAGGAGGTACCTGCGTGCCCCTCTGCCCAATACTGGTACTTGCCGTTGTTGGGGACATTGCGGGTGCCCAGAGCAGCATTGACCAGTTGGGTCTTGGCTTTGTCCACATACAAGCCGATATCCCCGGCAAACATACTGTCCAGCTTTGCCGCAATGGAGGATATGGCAGAAAACTCACTGCCGGAAACGCTGCTTGCGCTGGTCACGATTCCCGTGCCTGCAGGCAGCGCCGCAAATGCCGGCATTGCCAATGAGAAAATGATACAAACCGTCAAAAGACCGATAAGCCATTTTTTCATTTTTCTCCCCCCTTCTTTTTCTATCACTTTACCACAGACTGCACAAATTCGCAAGTATTGTCAAATGGATAATTTTGTTATATAATGGGGACATCCTAATTTTCTAAGGAGGGCCTGTCCGTGCCAAACCACACTCACGACCCCAAATTAAAAGAACGTATCCAGAAGCAGGAAAAGCGGGACCACCGGGTTGAGCATATCTTCCGTCGGATTTTGCACACCATTGAGCGATTGATTGCTGCGGTAACGCTGCTGGTGCTGCTGTTTTCTCTGGGGCTGGAGGTTTATAAAATCTTAACCACCGCCAATTATCTGGCAAACAGCAGTACATATCTGCACAATGTGCTGACCATCGTGGTGGGTCTGGAATTTGTCAGAATGCTCATTGACACCACCCCGGCAAGCATTCTGGAGGTGCTGACCGTGGCTATCACCCGCCACGTCATTTTGAGCCACGACGACCCCTGGAGCAATGTGGCCTGCGTTACCTGCATTGCAGGACTTTTCGCCATCCGTCGTTTCCTCATCCGCCGCACAGAGCTGAAAGAAGAAATGGTCGAGCAAGAATAATTAAAAGGAGCTGTCCCGGATTTTGGGACAGCTCCTTATGGTTTGATTACAGCGCTTCCACGAAGGCAAGCATTTTGTCTTTGGGGATGACGGTGGTATGCAGCTCTTTTTTCTGCTGCAAGCCTTGCAGGTTCCCGGGGACAGGTACACCGGTCAGCTTAGAAAGATAGTCCATCTGCTGGAATTCATCCATTTCCGCCACATCCTCCAAGGCAGACAGCACTGCTGCCGGGAACTTATAGGGAGATGCGGTGGACAGCACCACCATGGGGGCAGTATCCCCGGTTGCTGCCACGTAATCTTCTGCCACTGCCCAGCCGGCGGCGGTGTGGGTGTCGCAGAGGTATTTCTGCTCCCGCCAGACCTTGCCGATGGTTTCCCGGGTCTTTGCGTCGTCGCAGTAGCCAGCCCAGAATTCCTCCTGAATTGCCTTTTTCAGGTTTTCAGGTACCCTATAGAAGCCTTCCTTGTTCAGGCTTCCCATCAGGCTTGCCACCAAATCGGTATCCTCGCTCATCAGGTACAAAAGGCGCTCCAGATTGGAGGAAACCAGAATGTCCATAGAGGGAGAAATGGTCTTGTGCAAGGGTCTGCGGCGGTCATAAGTTCCGCTTTCAATAAAGTCCGTCAGCACGTTATTGGCATTGGAGGCACAAATCAGCTTGCCAACAGGAAGACCCAGCTTCTTGGCAAGGTAGCCTGCCAGAATGTCGCCGAAGTTTCCGGTGGGAACGCTGAAGTTCACCTTGTCACCCATTTGAATTTGCCCACGGCGCAAAAGGTCTGCATAAGCCTTGAAATAATAAGTAATCTGGGGCGCCAGACGACCGATGTTAATGGAATTGGCGGTGGACAAGCGCTTGCCGGGAACACCGGAGGCAAAGAGGTTTTTCACGCCGGTCTGGGCATCGTCAAAGTTACCCTCCACGGCGCAAACGTGGACATTATTGCCCTCCTGGGTGACCATTTGCGCCCGCTGCACCCTGGACACACCGCCGTCAGGATAGAACACACAAATGCCTACCCCGGGCACATCCGCAAAGCCAGCCAATGCCGCCTTGCCGGTATCGCCGGAGGTGGCGGTGAGTATCATAATTTCTTCATCCATACCCTTGAGGGTTTTTGCCTTGGTCAGAAGCTGGGGCAGCATACAAAGGGCTACGTCCTTAAAGGCTGAGGTAGGTCCCCGGAACAGCTCCAGAACCGTGAATTTGCCGGTGTCTACCGTGGGAGTCAGCTCGTCTGTTTCAAACTTTCCGGTGTAGGCATTGCCCACCAGCGTCCGCATATCCGGAATATCCGGAAGCATTGCGCCAATGAGCCGGGCTGCCATATCCATGGTATTTTCCTGCAAACAGGCTGCCACATCCACCCGGGGCAGCTGCTCCGGCACATATAAGCCCCCATCCGGCGCCAGACCGTTCAGCACCGCCTGGGCGCTGTCTGCAATATTTTCCTTGGAGCGTGTAGAGTGATAAAGCATAATTTCCTCTCTTTTCTTGCCAAAAAGCACAAAAACAGGCATAAAAAAATACCTATCTCTTGTTTTCTTAGCGGTATTGCATTTTTTG
The DNA here is from genome assembly GCA_017516925.1 of Oscillospiraceae bacterium. GTDB lineage: Bacteria > Bacillota > Clostridia > Oscillospirales > Oscillospiraceae > Faecousia. The sequence goes on from JAFXAQ010000066.1 coordinate 12,478, forward strand.
TAGGTATATGATATACTGTTTCCGGTAAAAAAGCAAGTGTTTTCCGCCAAGGGGCAAGACATAAAAACGATGAGCGAGGTTGCAAAGAATGAATATTGGACTTTTGGGATTTGGTGTCGTTGGCAGAGGCGTATATGACCTGACCGCCGAGCGCAGCGATATGCAGGTGAAGAAAGTGGTGTGTCTGGAGGAAATCAACCTGCCGGACGCAGAGGTTACAAAGGATTTCCAGTCTGTGCTGGAGGACAAGAGCATTGACACGGTGATTGAAGCTATGGGCGGTCTGCACCCGGCTTACGAGTTTGTCAAGGCTGCCATTGAGGCAGGCAAAAATATTGTCACCTCCAACAAGGCTTTGGTTGCTACATTTTACGATGAGCTGATTCCCCTGGCAAAGGAAAAGGGTGTGCAGTTCCGCTGCACCGCTGCAGTCGGCGGCGGCATTGGCTGGCTCAGCGAGCTGGAGCGCGCCCGCCGCATTCAGAAAATCGAGCAGGTTGGCGGCATTATGAACGGCACCTGCAACTATATTCTTGATTCTATGACCCGGCTCAGCCTGGGCTATGACGAGGCGCTGAAGCAGGCCCAGGCTTTGGGTTACGCAGAGGCCAATCCCACCACCGACGTGGATGGCATTGACACCTGGCACAAGCTGATTTTGTCCTCCAACATTGCCTTCGGCATCAGTGTCGAGCACGATAGCGTTCCCGCAGCCGGTATCCGCCATATTCAGGCGCAGGATGTTAAGAATTTTGCAGAACACAACTTGGTGTGTAAGCTGGTTTCCACCGGCATTTACGACGGCAGCAAGCTGTCTGCCTTTGTGCAGCCCACCTTGTTCCGTCAGGGTGAGCCGGAAGCTGCTGTCACTGCCAACTATAACCTGATTACCCTCATTGGCAGCGCCTCCGGACGTATGAGCTTCTACGGTCAGGGCGCAGGTCGTTACCCCACCGCATATAATGTGGTGCAGGACTGCGCAGACGTGCTGGCGCAGAAGGGCTTCTACAGTCCCTACGGCGGCAAGGTATCTGCTGACAACAGTCTGACCCGTCAGTTCTATATCCGGGGCGACAAGGACCCTTGGCTGGATGAAAACACCCAAGAAACCTGGGGTAACGCAGTCGTTACCAAGCCCGTGTCCGTGGCCGCCATGCATAAGTGGCTGCAAAACCATCCCGGAACTTTCCTGGCTGCGCTGCCCACTGAATAAAGGAGTTTTTCTATGCTGAAAGTAACAAAATTTGGCGGTTCTTCTATGGCCGATGCCGGTCAGTACCGCAAGGTCAGAGATATTATTCTGGCTGACCCGGAGCGAAAGGTTGTCATCGTTTCCGCCGCCGGCAAGCGTTATTCCGACGACCATAAGCTGACAGACCTTCTGTATCTGTGCCACGCCCACACCAAGTACGGCGTTGCTTGCGACCCCATTTTCGATATGATTACCTCCCGGTACATTGAAATCCGGAATGAATTGGGTCTGCAGGTAGATTTGGAAAGTGAATTTGCCATGCTGAAAAAGCGGCTGGACGCAAAAGAGGTTTCCGAGGATGAGCTGGCAAGCCGGGGCGAGTATTACTCCGCCAAGCTGATGGCAGCATTCCTGGACTTTGAATTTGTGGACGCGGCGGACTGGATTGTTTTCAATATGGACGGCACCGTGGATAAGGAAGTCTCCTATGCCGCCCTGAAAAAACTGGGTCACGGCAAGGGCATTGTCATTCCCGGCTTCTACGGCGCCATGCCCGACGGCAGAATCCGTACCTTCTCCCGGGGCGGCAGTGATATCACCGGCGCTTTGGCAGCGGCTGCGCTGGATGCAACCGTCTATGAAAACTGGACCGACGTTTCCGGTATCCTGATGGCGGACCCCCGGATTGTGGATAATCCCCAGCCTATTCCCGAGGTTACTTATGACGAGCTGCGAGAGCTGAGCTATGCAGGCGCTCAGGTGCTTCACGAGGGTACCATCCAGCCCGTTCGGGAAAAGGGCATCCCGGTCAATATCCGTAACACCAATGAACCTGAGGCGCGCGGCACCTTCATTCAGGAGGATTTCGAAACTGAGACCGACCCGGACCGGATTATCACCGGCATCACCGGCAAGAAGGATTTCTCCATCATCACCATGTTCAAGCGCGGTATGACCAGCCAGGTAGGTGTCCTGCGGAAGGTGCTGTCTGTGCTGGAAAAGCGGGGCATTTCCGTGGACTTTGTGCCCAACGGCATTGACAACGTATCTTTGGTTGTCCGCACAGAGGCGATTTCCAAGCATCTATACACCATTATGTCCCAGATTGAGCAGGATGTACAGCCGGACCGGCTGGAGGTTCTGGACAACATCTCCGTCATCGCCGCCGTGGGTCACCGGATGGCCTTCCGTCCCGGTGTTTCCGGTAAGATTTTCGCCGCTTTGGGTGAAGCGGGCATTAACATTCGTATGATTAACCAGGGTCCGGATGAGCTGAATATCATCTTCGGTGTGGACAACAAGGACTTCGCCGATGCCATCCGGGTTCTGTATAACAGCTTTGTAAAGTGAGGGGTTCCAAGTGAGTAAGTTATATACTGTTGCCATTCTGGGCGCTACCGGCGCCGTGGGTCAGGAAATGATGAAAATTTTGGAGGAGCGCAACTTCCCTGTGGGTAAGCTGATTCCTCTGGCCAGCGCACGCAGCGCCGGTAAGACTTTGAAATTCAAGGGTGAGGACGTGACCATTGGTCTGGCCTGCGACGAAGCCTTTGAGGGTGTGGATATCGTTTTGGGCGCTGCCGAAAACGATATTGCGGAAAAGTTCGCTCCCGCCATTATTAAGGCTGGCGCTGTGTTCGTGGATAACTCCTCCGCTTTCCGGATGGACCCCAAGGTACCTCTGGTGGTTCCGGAGGTCAACCCCGAGGACGTGAAATGGCACAAGGGTATTATTTCCAACCCCAACTGCTCCACCATCATCACCGTCACCGCAGTCAATGCCCTGAACAAAATCTCCCCCATCCGCACTATGACCGCCTCTACCTATCAGGCAGTTTCCGGCGCAGGCGCCGGCGGTCCTGTGGAGCTGATGGGCGAAGTGGAAGCCCTGTCCAAGGGTGAAAGCTACGAGCCCAAGATTTTCCCCTACCAGATTGCCTTCAACCTGATTCCCCAGATTGGCGGCGAGAAGGAGCTGGGCTACACCAGCGAGGAAATGAAGCTGCATTACGAGGGTCGCAAGATTATGCACCTGCCGGAACTGAAGGTCAACTGCACCTGCGTCCGTGTGCCCGTTGTCCGCAGCCACTCCATTTCCGTTTCCATGCACTTTGATGTGCCAGTAACTGTAGAGCAGGCCCGGGAGGTCATTGCCCAGGCGCCCGGCTGTAAGCTGGTAGACGATTTGGCTTCCAAGCAGTATCCCATGCCCTTGGACACCACCGACCAGGACATCGTGTTTGTGGGACGTATCCGCCCGGATATCACCGACGAATGCGGTCTGACCCTGTGGTGCTGCGGCGACCAGGTTCGCAAGGGCGCTGCCACCAACGCAATCCAGATTGCAGAACTTTTGGTAAAGTAAGAGAATAAGAAGTTCCCGGAATGCTTGACATTCCGGGAACATTTTTATTGTTCATACAATTCAATTGCGTTGAGAAGACCTCTCAGGTAGCCCACGGCGTTTGCCCGGGCGGTATGTCCCCAGCGGGTGTCAGTGGTCAGGAAAGGTACGTGGTCGTCCAGCATTAAGCCGTCGTAGCCTGCCTTATACAGCGCCCGCATAATCCTTGCCGGGTTCATCCGGCCCTCACCCAGGAAGCACTCCTGAAAATCCTCCACGGTGCCCTGTACATCCCGGAAATGCACCATATGCACCTTGCCCCGGGTGACAAACTCCTCAATCATTTCTAAGACCGTTTCCTCGCCGCCCAGCTGGGAGAAGGTGCCGATACAGAAGTTAATGCCGAACGCCTCGCTGCTTGCGATTTTTTCTGCCTTGCGAAAATCGTCCGGGCAAATAAAAATTCTGTCCACACCGGCTACGTTCCGGATTGGTGGGTCAGAGGGGTGGACAATCAGCTTGATGCCGGCCTTTTCCGCCTCCGGCATAACGGCTTTTACAAAGTACTCGTAGTTCTTCCAAAGTCCCTCGGCATCCGGGAACTGGTTTTTCATATCCACCATATGCTTGGCGCTGACGGTGTAGGCATTGACACCGGCTTCTGCTTCTTTACTATTGAAAGCGGAAACCTTTGCGCCGCCCCGGGCAGGGGCGGTAATGCTGGTGCGCCAAGCCCAGGTGGGGCAGAAATGGTGACCCAGCACCGGGATGCCCACCTGACCCATATTGCGGATCGTCTTTATGTAATTTTCAATCTGCTCGTCCCGACCGGGAGTGCCCAGCATAATCTTATCGAAAAACCGCACAGGCACATTTTCGATCATTTCCAGCTTCAGGTCAAATTTCTCCGTGTACTCCTTCAGCCAGGTCAGGGCACGGACTGTCCAGAAGTCCTCGTCCTCGGTGGCAATGGGGGGTGTATTGAAATGAAAGCCCTCAGAGCCCAGCTGCTTTGCCATAATCAGGGCATCGTCGTTAAATTCCTTAATGGCGCCCATAATAATTTTCATTTTAATATCCTCCTGCAATCAGGCAGTCCATACCGCCGTCTACAAACATGACAGAGCCTGTCATATTCTGGGAATTCTCCGATGCCAGGAAGAAGGCGATATTGCCCAGGTTTTCCTTGGTGGTGATGGTTTTCAGCGGCACCAAATTCCGACGCTCCTCCGCTTCCTTGGGGTCCATTTCCTCATACCGGGTGGTCCAGATGGGACCGGGGGCAATGCAGTTGACCCGGATGCCGTAGGGGGCAAAGTCGATGGCCAGCGCCTTGGTCATAGAGCGAATGGCACCCTTGCTGGCAACATAAGCGCTGCGCTCCGGAAGAGCATCCTTATAGTTGACGGAGCCGATAAAGATGACAGTGCCCTCTTTGGCCTTTCCGGTGCGAACCATCTGGGCTGCCGCCTTCCGGGCAGGCAGGAAATAGCCCACCACGTTGGTCATCAGCACCTCGATCCAGTCCTCTGCCTCCACAGTCAGAGGGTTCATCCAGCGACCCAGGTTGGCAGCGTTGCAAATGACGCTGTCCAGCTCCAAGCCTGCTTTTTCAATTTTCTCAAAGAGAACCTCCACATCCTCCTTGGCATTGGCAGGATTGTAGCCAAAGCCATAGCAGGGCACGCCGAATTCTTCCGTCAGTTCCTTTGCCTTTGCCTGGGCATCTGCCTCCACACGGCTGGTGATGACGGCGCTCCAGCCCTCCTGCAAGAACTTTCTTGCCATACCCAAGCCGGAATTTCGCACCGCGCCGGTGACAAGCACACATTTATTGCTCATAAGCTTACCTCATTTGTAATAAAAAATTGGGTTTCCGGACACACCGGGCTTGCAATAGTAGGTTTTGCCCGCGCCGGGGCTTGGTTCTTCAAAGGCGGCAGAGGTGATAAAGAGGGTTTCCAAATTTTCACCGCCGAAGGCGCAGCAGGAAACACGCTTACAGGGAAGCTCTATTTTCTCCAGAATGTTGCCGGCGCTGTCAATGTGCAGGACACCGCTTCCGTCCCAAAGGGCTACCCACAAATCCCCCCGGCTATCCAGGGTCATTCCGTCGGGCTTGCCGGTTTCCGCCGGGATTTTGGCAAAGCAGCGGCGGTTGGACAGCTGTCCGTTTTCAAAATCGAACAGCTCCACCATTCGCTTTGGGGTGTCAATATAGTACATTTGCTTGCCGTCGGCAGTCCAGTCCAAGCCGTTGGAGCAGGTACAGCCATCAAACAATTCTGTCAGGGTGCCGTCCTTCAGGCGGTAGAATGCGCCCTTACCGTCGGCATCTACAGTTCCTAAGTAGAAGGCGCCGTCAGGACCTACCTTGCCGTCATTAAAGCGGCGACCTTTGATGGCTATGTCCTGATGGGCTTTTTCCAGAGTGTCCACCCAATAGACACCGTCCTCCATTGCCGCCAGCACTCTGCCATTCTCGCAAAGCGCCATACAGCCTACCTGCTGGGGCAGTTCGATAGTTTCATATTTTCCAGTAGGATAGTGGCTTTTATAAAGCCGCTTGCCCCGAATGTCTAAAAACCACACCGTATCGGTGCGGCTGTCGAAGAGGACACCCTCGCCTACGATACATTTTTCTTCATTCCAAATTTGCATTATACATTCCCCCATTGGTCAACGGACAACACCTTATAATATGCCTTGCCGTCTGCCGGCAAATCGCAAGCGACGGTAGAGGCGATCTGATTTTTGGCACTGGGGCGGAAGCCCTTGGTATCACCGGCATACACGCGGTAATAACAATGGTTCGGGTCAGCTACCGCATTCCAGGTCAGTTTGCCGTCCTGACAGACGACGTTTTGCGCCTGCACACGTTTTTCCTTCTCCTGATAATCTGTTGTAAAGAAGGTGATGCTGTTGGGTTTTAAGGTGTACACAAGGTTCTCAGTCTCCAGCACCGCTGCCGTTTCCTGCAAATCGCCAAAGCGGTTATAGGGCACATTATACGGATCGTACTCATATACACGGACAGCCTTGCGGAACAAATCGCTGTCCAGCTTGATCTCCTTAGGTTCCGTACTGCGGTTTACGATGCCCATACTGACAGAAGAATCTTTGTTCAGCAGTGCGCAGCTGCGAAGCAGGTCATCTCCGGTGTCCACAGTCAACACCTTGGAATTGCGCTTAAACAGCTTAATCATCGGCGCAATACCCCACCAGAAGCTCTTGGGAGAATAATCTCCGTCATCCTCCCAGCGGAAAGCACCCCACTTATTGTACTTGCTATCCGTCGTACCGCTGATAAACTTCTCGCACTCACCCCAGGTCTTTGCGTAACCGGGCTTCTCCGAATAGGCGCAGGAATAGGGGTCGGGATAGTCGGTAAAGCTCCAGTAAGCCAGGGCATATACGCCGGCATTGATGGCAGCAAATGCCATTTCTACCAGCATCAGCGCACTGTAGGCGCAGGTTTCCGGATCGCTGTAGTAGTGGCAAGCATCAATAGTCACACCGGGATTGAATAACAGATGGTGGGATTTTGTTTGTACGCCGATTTCGCCCAAAATCAACCGCTTGTTATCTCTTTTAATGGCTTTGAGGGTTTTTTCTGCGCACTTATCATAGAAGAACTGGTAAAATGACAAATCCTCCAGACCGTGTCCCCGTTCGTAAATATGCAGGCAGTAATCCTCGGTGATCCGGCTCATATTCTCATAGGCCCAGTCCATCGTGTTCCAGTTTTCATAGCCTGAGGCATCCGTTGCCAAAAGACCGATATCCAGGTTGCGGTTCTGGAATGCGCGGTAGAGCATTTCGTGGTAGCGCTTAAAAAGCGGCAGATCCCGCATCAGTTCGCCCCAACCTCCCTGGGACATCTCATTGGAGAAGCAGTAATAGCGAATATGGTTCATACCACGTTCTTTTTTCAGGTATTGCAGACCGTCTGCAACGTTCTCGCAATAGGCTTCCATTTCCTCTTCACTGAAATGAATCTGTCCCTTTGCAGATGCCAGATACATTGGTGTGTCTGTGACCTTTTGCATCCGTTCGTAATAATCAGCAAAAGCATCCATAGACTGCTTTGTCCAGTTCACAAACCCGGCAAAGGTACGCATAAAGCCCGGGGCGATCTCCCGATAGCACTTACAAAGCACCTGGTCAAAATGCTCCTTTTCTGTGATAGGATAGAGCATTGCCTCGTTGTTGTGAAAACCCATTCCACCAAAGAGAGGCGGATATTTATCACGCTTAACAATTATACTCTGCATAAGCATACCCCTTTCATACTATCAGTATCATAATATCACTATTGCAAGCGGATAACAAGCAATATTATTACAAAGAAATATAAAGATATTGACTTTTTGGGAGTTTTATGGTAGTTTTGCGTATGAGGTGAGCCTTGTGGAAATACAGATTTTGGAATGCCGGCGGTTTGCCACCCATCATCCCCTGTCGTCAAAGTCCCGGATCGTGAAGGATTATGAGATTGATATTGAGCTGGGTGAAGAACGTTTTGTGGTCATTGACGGGGTGGAAAGCCCCATTCGCCGGGGCAATGTGTGCGTGCGGAAGCCCGGGCAGACCATATACGGCATTGGTACCCAAAATTCCATTTTGCTGACCCTGGATTTTTCTTCCCGTCAGTCCCCGGTCCGGTACAGCCGTAATATTGAAGGTCCCCTGCAGCCCCTGTTTTCCGGGGAACTGCTGGAAAACCTGCAAGGGGTGATTGTCCCTCACGCCGAGCATACCTTCATTCCCATTTATACAGAACTCCTGGACGTTGCCTTTACCGATGCCGAGGCTGCAAAAATACTGGTGCTGGAGCTGCTGTATAAGCTCAATGCAGAGGTATGCCGCAATCAGTACCAGGGCTTGAAGCCTGCCAAAACCGCCTGCTCCCTGGCGCTGGGATACCTGAAAAGCAATCTGGAAAAGGAAATTACCCTGGAGCAGCTCTCCCAGCACGTGCACCTGAACAAGAACTATCTGGTGCGGCTGTTTAAGCAGGCCTACGGCAAGTCCCCTATCCGGATGCTGATTGCCTTACGAATGGAGCTTGCCCGGGATTTGCTCACCTCCACCGATATGCCTGTGGGGGATATTGCCAGCGCCTGCGGCTACACCTCCGCCGCTTACTTTACCGCCGAATACAAAAAGCAATTCGGTCTGACCCCAAAAGCCCAACGCACTGCCCAGCGGAAAAACACTTTCCCGGTTTCTCCAAAAAAGGCTTGAATTCTACACCCGAGTCTGTTATAATGTGGAAAACGCAGGGTTAGTTCATCGGTAGAATCTCTGCTTCCCAAGCAGATTAGGCGGGTTCGACTCCCGTACCCTGCTCCAGAAAAGAGCCATCATTTGTCAGCAGACAAATGATGGCTCTTTTCAACGAAATAAATCCCTTGCGGGATTTGTGAAATAACGCTACGCGTTGTGAAATAGCTGACGGATATTTCACTGCGCTGCAATATTGACTTTTCCTGAAAAGGCTGTAGAATAAAGCTGATTATCAGAAAGGCAGGCAAGAATAATGCTGGATGTATTTATGCTCACGTTTTCCCAGGTGGCGCTGCTGCTTTTGTTTATTGGGCTGGGTTATTTTCTGCGGCGGCACCACGATTTGCCCGCCCAGGCGGGACGTGTGCTGTCGCTGCTTTGCGTGCTGGTGTTCTCCCCGGCGTACAGCTTTAAGAGTATCTCCAGCCGGTTCACTATGGATGTGCTGGTGGATAAGCTGCTGCTGGTAGGCGCAGGCGCTGTTTTTGCCATTGCTGTCATTATTGTGGGCAATCTGCTGGCAAAGCCTCTGGGAAAAGCCGATATGGAGCGAAAATCTCTACAGTATGCCTTTATTTTCCCCAACTACGGTTACTTTGGCTATCCGGTAATTGAGGGTGTTTTCGGCGCGAATATGCTGGGCGACTTTATTATCTTCCTGCTGCCGCTGAACCTGCTTTGCTATACTTACGGTTTTATGATTTTCCAGAAGGAGAAGCGGTTTGAGCCCCTGAAGCTGTTAAAAAAGCCTATTATTCTGGCTGTTTTTGTTGGTGTTGCCTGGGGTCTTTCGGGACTGAAAATGCCCAGCTTTGTCCAGTCTGCTATCGACAACGCAGCTGCCTGCCAAATGCCTGCTTCCATGCTGCTTGCCGGCTTCCTGCTGGGTAAATTTCCGCTGAAGAAGCTGCTTACCGGCAGTAAGCCCTATTTGATTTGCGCCATAAGGCTGGTGGGACTTCCCCTCCTGTTCGGCGTCGTGATGTACTTACTGGGCATCCGGGAGCAATTGCTGTTTTTGTCGCTGCTGCTGGTATCTCTGCCTCTGGGGCTGAATCTGGTGGTATTCCCGGAAAGTCTGGGCTTTGAAAAGGACGCGGAAAACAATGCAAAATTGTGCTTTATCTCCTTTTTGATGTCCTTGATTACCCTGCCCTGTATCTTTACCCTGTTGACCGCAATCTGCTTTTGAAAAGGGGCTGTCTCAGAATGCAGAATAAACGCTTCAGGAATGGCACATAAGCCGTTCCCTACAAAATAATATACATTTTTTGGGGTGTCTCATACATTTTGAGACACCCCTTTTTTTAGATATTTTTCTTAGCCTTGCGCATTGCCAGAATGCGGTTCATTTCGTTGTAGACAATCATATAGCCCTCGTCCACACCCATACCGGGCTTTGCCAAAATTTGCACAGGCTGGGTTGCCATTGCGCAGTGGACACACACCTGGGCACTGCGGTCGGTCTCGTTACAGGTGCCGCCCTGATATGCGCCGATGCCCTTCTCCTTGCAGTAGAGCACCGCCTCAATGGTGTTGTTGATGCCACCCAGGTCGGGGGTCTTAATCTGCACCATATGACCTGCCTTATTGTCGGCAAAGAGCTTGATATCCTCCAGCGTGTTGCACCACTCGTCTGCCACCAGCTCCACGTCACAGCTGCGAGCGTCCAGCTCCGCAGTCAGGGCAGCCAGTGCCTTGCACTGGGTAGGCACGTCCACATCGCAGTCCATAGGGCCTTCGATGCGCAGATGGAAGGGCTTGGCAAGCTTACCCAGCTCCTCAATGTAATCTGCCATTGCCTTATAGTTGTCATTGCCGAAGGCGGCACCGATGGTGCCGTAGACGTCAATGTGGAATACCGGCAGATAGTCCTCACGGCTGCGGTGCTGCAAAATCCGGTCCCGGAGCCATACCACATACTCAGCCAGCTTTTCGCCCTTGCGTCCCAGCTTGGTGTCGATGTTGTTAATCAGCGCATGGGGCAGAACCTGGGCACCCTTGATAATCATTTTGTCGGAGTTGTCATAGCGGTCATCACCGGACTGGGTGAAGATATCAATGGGGGTTTCGGACACGGTACAGCCGTACTCGTCTGCTACCACCTCGCACATCATCCGGTTGGTTGCCTTGGCAACCGCATCCAGAATAGCCTGGGAAACACCGTAGCGGATTGCGGTATGCAGCCGCTTGCCGTTCACCTCAATTGCCTCCATCATCTTACAAAGACCACGGAAGTCGTCGGCCTCCTTGCCCACCAGCTGGGGCTTGATGTATGTTTCAATGACCGGAATGAAATCCTCTGCCAAAAACAGCGGGTCACGTCCACCGGCGCCGGAATACTGCACAGCGGCGCAGTCACCAAAGGCAACCTGTCCGTCCTCCAGCACCAGCATTACGGAAATAGACTCACCGGCCTGACGGACAGAACGGAAGCCCTCCGTCACAGGCTCGCCAATGTAGAACACACCGTCGTGACCGGCGCCCTGCTTAATGGCACGCTGGTCGTCGAAGTAGAAGCCGGTACGTCCGGCAGAGCAAACAACATTTACAATTTTCATTTATGACTCCTCCAATTTAGTATCTGGGACGACCCACCAGACGGCCCTTGCCGATGGAATACACATCATCAATGACCATCTGGAAGGAGGGCTTGCGGTTTTCTGCCTGGGCACGCTCGGCAATCTTGCCTGCGTGGAAGTCCAGAAGCTCTTTGTTAAAGGGCAGATTGCCGGGGTTGAGGATGCGGATTGCGCCGTTATTGTCACGGCAGGGCAGCATCAGACCCCGGTTGAACTTACAGGGAGCAAAGGGCACATCCAGCACACCGGCTTCCACGCCACGGCATACGCCCAGGGCAATATCGCCGCCACCCAGCTCAAAGCACTTATCCACAATGCACCGGGTCTCCTGACGGATGATTTCCTTTTCTTCTTCCACCTTGTCGGACTGCAGCATCTGGTCCGCAAGCATATTGACCACCTGCTTGGTGCACCGCAGACCTTCTGCATTGGCTTCCATGGTGGGGATACCCACAGCCTCGTGGGGGGTCTTGACAATGACCTTGGTTGCCTTGCTCAAGCCTGCAATCAGGCTGCCGGTGGAAATCACGCCAAAGGCCTTGGCTTCATCGGCGGGGAAGCCGCCCATCCACTGGTGCAGCACGGTAGTGACCTGCACATCGTCATAGCCATACTTTTTCAGGTACTCGTCAGTCAGCTCCTCCAGAGTGCGGATTGCCGCCACGTCCTGACGGAGGTTGCCGCACTGACCGTAGCCCACAGTGATATTCTTGACACCCTGCTCTGCTGCCAGCAGCGCTTCAATGATGGCTGCTGCGTGGGAAATACAGGGAGGCACCAATGTGCCGGTGAGGGGTCCGTAGGGCTCCCGGTTGATGGAGACACCCATTTCCTCGTAAAGGCCGGTAAGGCGGTCCACATACTGCCAGTCCCGGATGGTACGCTCCATGGGCACATTTTTGCAGTAGGGCAGGTTGTAGGAGATACCGCCGCCCTCATAGCTGGTAAAGCCGCCGGCATAGGTAATTTCCGTCAAAAGTCTTGCATCCGGTGTGCCGTGGCGCACCTGCACAGGCACATTGACGCTTTCAATCACCTGACGGCACTTGGCAACACCGTGGTTCACCGCCGGGAAGCCATTCATCATAGCCCGACCAAGACGGATAGACTCGGCAATGCCGTTTTCCGCCTCCTCATAGCGGTTCTGGCGGGTATAGGAGTCAATGGTGCTGGGCAGCAAATCCGCCTCGCCCTGCTCCTCCAGGTATTTCAACAGCTTGATATGCTCCTCCACCACCGGAACACCGGCACGGGGCTGAACCAGCGTATGGTTTGCCTTTTTTGCATCCAACAGCTTCTTGGAAAAATTCCGGCTCTGGGGCATTGCCTTATGGTAGGCAACCGCCTCCTCCAGGTCCACATCCTTACCGGTGTGCCACTGGGAAAGTACCTCCTGACGCTCCTTGAAAAACACGTCCTCTGAAAGCTTCTTATTCTGAATATCCATGGAATTCAAGCTCCTTTTTCAGTATTGTCAGTGCCGCCTGGGGATAATGGGATGAAAGCAGACCCATAGCGGCTAATATATAAGTTCTGTCCACCCAGACATCTGCCTGCAGCGGTCGCAGTGACTGGGGCTGCAGGGGGCTGTACAGGGCATGGCGGGCAATCTCCTCGGTTTTCTCCGTGTGAATCAAGCTGCCGCCGGTAACCACAAGCTGGCGCACCTTAGTCAGGTTTTTTCCCTCCTGCACATAGGCCTTTCCCATCATGGTGTAGGTTTCCTCGATGGTACCTGCGTGGCGGCGAACCGCCTCCTCCACTGCGCCGCAGGCCAGAGCATAGTCCAGCCTTTCCAGCTCCGCATCCCCGTCAGGTACCGTATCGGTGTGGGCTTTTAAGTACCCGGCAAGCTCTTCTGTCCGTTCCGGGGTCAGGTCTGCCCGCCGGGCAATGACCTCCAAACCGATGGCATCCAAAATGCCCTGCAGAGAGTATCGCATACCGATATCTCCCTCCACGGTCCGCTTCACATAAGGCTCCGGCAGACCCTTGCACACGGTGTTGCCGTGCTCCGGGGCGCCCTCTGCCACGGAATAAATATCCGTGGTAGCGCCGCCCACATCCACCGCAATCAGGTCTCCAATACCAAGCTGACCTTCCAATCCGTCTGCCAGCAGCTTCACACCCTGCAGTACCGCAGAGGGTGTGGGCATAATGATGTCGGACAGCAGCGCTGTGGCTTGGGAAAGCCCCTTGGCCTTAATAATCCGGTTCAGGAAAATCTCCCGGATTTGCTTTTGCGTCTGCTCCGTTTGCAGGACCCCAAACCGGGGCATCACATTGGGGCAGATATAAGTCTCCCAGTTAGAAAGGATTCTCTCACATTCCTTGACAGCGGTGCGGTTACCGGCAATGACCACCGGGAAGCTGGGCTCCAGCGTAGCAAGCATTTTGGCATTGTGCAAAATACACTCGGTATTGCCGCCGTCGGTGCCGCCTACCAGAAGAAAAATATCCGGCTTTTCCCGGGCGATTTCTTCCAAATCGTCGTCAGTCAACTGGAAGGCATAGACCTTAATAACCTTTGCCCCGGCGCCGAGGCTTGCCTGTTTGGCAGCTTCTCCGGTCAGCTCCGGCACCAGACCGCTGGTAATCATCCGCAGGCCTCCGGCAGCAGAGGAGCAGGCATAGGTTTCCTGAAAATCCAGCTTTCCCAGCTTCGCCTCCAGACGGCGCAGCCCTTCACTCAGACCCTCGTTGATATCCGTCTGTACCGTAGTGTATGCTGAGGCTGTTCCCAGCAGACAGGCATTTTCCACATCCACCGCCGTCAGCTTGGTATAGGTGCTTCCGAAATCAATCAGCAAAACCGGCTTCAAGCGGTCTCACCGTCCATATGTAAAATCTCCCGGAGGGCTTCAATGGTGGTTTCCGGAGCAGTGCCGGGGGGGAAGGCTCTGTCAAAGCCCATATCCCGGAAGCGCTTTTCCACGTCCTCAAACTTCTGCTTGCCGATGACGATGTTGCCGCCTACCAGCAGCGGAATGCCCTTTAAGCCTGCCTCGTCGCACTTCTGGCGCATACCACGGCAGTCCAGCTCTCCCTGTCCGTACAAAGAGGACACCACAATGGCATCTGCAGCGGATTCAATGGCAGCGGCGATGTACTCCTCCTGGGAGACCATCACACCCAGATTGACCACCTCGAAGCCTGCCTCCGTAAAGGCGTGGTACAGGATTTTATTACCAACCGCATGAACATCGGCACCGATGACGCCAATCACCAGTACCTTTTTCTTCTGGTTCTCCATTCGCTTATCTCCTTTTGCAAAAATTTGCAATTGTTCTACTCCTATATAGTATAATGTGCTAGTCTTTTTGTCAAGCAGCAAACGATATATTTTCAAAAAATGACGGTCCGTTTTTACAACAGACCGTCATTTTTTATTTCTTATCCTGAATGTTTTTAATCTTGGTTTCCAGATATAAAAGGGAGCCCTCGTCCATCCGGTAGCTGCACAGGATATGCTGACCGGGGAAGCCTTCCACCACCTGCACTGTTTCCGGGGCGCAGTATTTCTCCCAACCTACCGGCAGCAGCACACAATCCAGCCCCTGCAGATAGGCGTGGGTTTCCTCCGGCGTACCAAAAAGCATCCCCTGCTCTACCGTCACATCCTCAGCATAGACACGGCAAGCCTCTCTTTGCAGCTTTTCAAAGCGCTGGGAGTAGCTTAAAATACCTACCTTTTGGGTGGGACGCAGCCGAATCAGCTCCATCAGGCACTCCGGGGACAGCCGCAGCGCTACCCGGGCCAGCTTTTTGGGGTTTGCCAGACGCTGCTCCAGATAAGGTGCGTGGCTGGCGGTGGTAATCACCAAATCAAAATCCTCCTCCAGCTTATAGGGATACTTCTGTACCTCGTCAAACAGGAAGGAATACAGCTCAATCTGCTTCAGCTGGTGCACCTGCTCCGCCATCTGGCTCAGCGCCTCCGGGTTGCATTCCACCAGCGCCACCTTGACCATCGCCTCTGCCTCTTCCCGCTGCCGAAGCTTCAGGTTGAGGAAAATATTGATTTCCGTTGCCGTCAGACCAATTTCCTCCATTTTTTGGAACATCTCGTCAATGGCAGCCATTGCCCGTTCCTTCCGGCTGGCAGAATCCCCCGGCTGATACCGGACAAAGGTGCCTCTGCCCTGGGTCTTTTCCACCAGTCCCTTATGCTCCAGCTCATCGTACACACGCTTAATGGTGCCCCGGGCAATTTTCAGCCTTTGGGAAACCTCTTGCACCGTGGGCAGCTTTTGCTCCGGCTGCAGCACACCCTTTTTAATTGCCAGGGTAATGCTGTCCACCAGCTGCTGGTAAATGGGAATTTCCGCACTGGGGTCAATATGAAATACTTTATCCATTGTTTACTTCACCACATTATAAATTGTATCCTGAATTTCCCCGTCCCTGCCGATGATATGCGCCACAGGCCGGTCTCCACGAACCAACTTTTGGGGAACGCCTGTGATTTTCTCGGTTTTTTCCTTCAGTGTCTGGATATCCGTCACCGGCAGACCGGCATCCAGCAGGCGCTGCTTCAGTTCCTTGTTCCGGGGATTGACCGCAATGCCGCCCTGGGTCACCAGCACGTTCACATCCCTGCCGGGGGTGGAGATGGCATTGACCCGGTCTGTCACAATAGGCAGTCTTGCCCGGAACATCGGCGCAATAATCATACACAGCTTACTGCCTGCCGCCACGTCCGTATGACCGCCGGAGCCGCCCATAATATAGCCGTTGGAATCGGTGTGCACATTCACATTGAAATCCGTATCGATTTCCGTTGCGCCCAGAATGACCACATCCAGATTGTCCGCCACCGAGCCTCTTGCAGAAGGTGCGGCATAATGCAACGCAGAAATTTCCCTGTGCCGGGGGTCCGTCCGGATAGATTCCACCGCCTTCAAATCAAAGCACTGCACGTCCATTAAGCTTTGGAAGCACCCTGCCTGCAGCATATCCACCATATAGCCGGTAATGCCGCCCAGACCAAAGCTGCCCCGGATGTTCTTCTCCAGCATAATGTCCTTGAGGAATTTCGCCGCCGCCAGAGATGCGCCGCCGGCGCCGGTCTGGAAGGAAAAGCCGTCCTTCAAAAGCCCGGAGGCTTCAATGACCTTTGCCGCGTGGGATGCCATCACAAGACCCACCGGGTCCCGGGTAATCTGGGTGGTACCGGATACAATGCCCTTGGGGTCACCGATGGCATCCACCTGCACCACATAATCCACATAATTTTCCGGGATAGAGAAGTCCTGCAGGGGGTAATCCACCAGGGTATCGGTGATGACCACCACTTTTTTGGCAAACATAGCGTCTGCCATTGCGTAACCCAGACTGCCGCAGGCAGACTTGCCGTATTTTCCGGTGCAGTTACCCATGGGGTCCGCAGCCGGGGCGGCAATGAAGGCCACGTCAATGGGGGTTTTGCCGCAGGCAATGTCCCGGGGACGTGTGCCGTGGCTGCGGAATTCCACCGGCTTTTCCAAAATGCCCTGAGAAATGGCGCTGCCCACACCGGCAGCCATATAGTTACACTGGATGCCGGTAACTACCCGGTTTTTGATATGTCCGATAAGGGGGGTATGGCAGTCAAACACAGAGCTGGCATTTACATTCAGCTCCCGAATGCCCATATTTGCCGCCTGCTCCAGCACCATATTCAGCACAAAATCGCCGTTACGCAGATGATGGTGGAAGGAGACGGTCATACCGTCGGTCAGACCTGCCAGACGGATGGCTTCCTCCAAGGATTTTACCAGCTTTTGCATTTAGTCTTCCTCCCTTCCCAGTCCCAGCTGCCGGGCCATTGCCACGGTTTGCTTTGCCCGGTTTACAATGGGGGCATCAATCATTTTGCCGTGGAGGGCAATGGCGCCCTTGCCCTGGCGCTTTGCCAGTTCAATCGCCTCCAGCACCTCGTAGGCATAGTCAATTTCCTTTTCTGTGGGGCTGAAAATCCGGTTGATTACCTCCACATGCCGGGGGGAGATTGCGGCTTTTCCACTAAAGCCCAAGCCCTTGGCATACTCGGTGTCCACAACAATTCCCTCGTCGTCATTCACATCGGTAAAGGGGGTGTCATACACCTGCACACCGGCTGCCCGGGCAGCCATCACCATACGGCTCCGGGCATAGGCAATTTCTGCGCCACCCTTGGTGCGCTTGCACTGCAGGTCGGCAGTAAGGTCCTCTGCGCCCAGGAAAATCGCCTGGACACGCTGGCTTACAGAGGCAATCTGATAGGCATTTTCCACGCCCAGCGCTGTTTCAATCAGGGGCATCAGCCCCACCGTGTTTTGCCCAAAGCCCAGCTTTTCTTCCAAAGCTGTCATATATGCATCCACCGCCAGCACATCCTCTGCCGCGTTTGTCTTGGGAAGCAAAATCATCTCCGGCTTTTGAGGAACGATTTCATCCAAATCCGCCTGCCAATAATCAGTATCGGCAGAATTGATACGGACAATCCGTTCAACACCTCCAAAGTCCATATAGCGCATGGTGTTGCGCACCAGCAGCCGGGCAGCATCCTTCTGGTCCGGCGCCACCGCATCCTCCAAATCGAAAATCACCGCATCTGCCCCCAGGCAGCTGCCGTTAATAAGCATATTGGGGTTGTTACCCGGCAAAAAAAGCATACTCCGTCGCATCAGTTTGCCTCCCTTCCCCGCAGGATGGCAGTTTCCATCCGGGCCCGGAGCACACACTCCAGCGCGCCTCTGTCCATCACCCGGACACAAGCCGAGGTGATATTCTGCTCCTGCAAAACTGCCTGCGCCAC
Source organism: Oscillospiraceae bacterium (assembly GCA_017516925.1). Classification (GTDB taxonomy): domain Bacteria; phylum Bacillota; class Clostridia; order Oscillospirales; family Oscillospiraceae; genus Faecousia. The sequence continues at coordinate 30,663 of JAFXAQ010000066.1, forward strand.
GCTGCGGATGCTCTCGCCAAACTGGCCCTGCACCACAGACTCTACAAAAATTTCCAGCCCCTCCCCGGGAGCAATTTCCACATAAACGTCGCTGGACTCCAGCGTGCCTGCTGTCGCAAGCTTTTTAATTTCCATATCCCTCACTCCTTACAAATGTGTCAACCCGATTGGTACAATCTGTGGACATTATATAATACCTTTTTTAGAATTGCAATCACTTTCTGCTTTACTTATGCGCCTTGGGTGATGTATAATAAGAAAAAGGAGTTGGATGTATGGACTTAGAGCTGGTTTTTTCCCCTAAGGGCAGAAAAAGAGCGCTTTGGCAGCAGCTGCTGCAGCAGGAGGGCTTAACACCGGAGGAAGCTGCGGATGTTACGGCGCTTTTGTGGGACGGCGAAATATTGGCAGGCACTGCATCCCGGCTGGGCAATCTTATCAAATGTGTGGCTGTGGACAGCCGCTATCAGGGGCAGGGTCTGACTGCCCAGCTGCTGACAGCTTTGCGCCAGGATTGCGCCAGTCAGGGTATTTCCCATCTGTTTTTATACACCAAGCCCCAAAACGAGCACCTGTTTCGTCCTTTGTTTTTCTATCCGGTCGCCCAAAGCCCGGATGTTCTTTTAATGGAAAACCGCAAAGACGGCATTACAGAATTTCTCCGGAGGCTGCCCAAGGCAGAGGTCCGGGGCAAAATCGGCGGCATCGTTGCCAACTGCAATCCCTTCACCCTGGGACACCGGTACTTAATGGAAACTGCCAGCCGGCAGTGCGACCATCTGTATGTATTTGTGCTCAGCGAGGACAAAAGCCAATTTTCCTGTGCAGACCGATTGGAAATGGTAAAGCTGGGTACCGGGGACCTGAAAAACGTCACAGTGCTGCCCACAGGTCCGTACCTCATCTCCCATGCGACCTTCCCCACTTATTTTCTCAAAGAAACCGCCCCCGCAAGCACTATTCAATGCGCCTTGGATTGTGAGATTTTCGGCAAGCATTATGCAAAGCATTTTGGAATCACCACCCGCTTCGTGGGAACGGAACCCAATTGTCAGGTTACCGCTGCCTACAACGAAGCAATGAAGAAAGCACTGCCCCCCTTGGGCGTGGAGGTGGTGGAAATCCCCAGAATAACCCAGAATCACCAGCCCATCAGCGCCAGCCGTGTACGGCAGCTTCTGCAAGCCGGTGCCTGGGATTCGCTGGAAACGCTGGTGCCCCCCACCACATATACATACTTAAAAAACCGATAAACAGGAGGTTTTACTATGGCAAAGAGCAGACCTACACACCTACTTAGCAGTTACTACGCTCCCCGAGGCGCCCACCGTATGCTGGATTTGGGTCAGCAGCTGGCGCAGATGTATCTCAACCCCAACGACAAGCTCATCGGCATTGTGGGCGAAGCCGGTTCCGGCAAAAGCGCCCTTATTCGTGGTATGTTTCCCGGTCTGGAGCTGACCAATGACGATAACGGCGTATATGTCCGCCCTCTGCCCATTTTGGAGCAGGACCAGGGCTTTGCATTTTTCGCGCCCCACACCTACCATTTGGATATCCGCTTTGAAAACGGTTTTACCCAGATGCAGGAGCTGGCAGACGCCATTTCCGAGGCGCTGAACAAGGGACGTCGTGTGGTGGTGGAGCATTTCGACCTGGTTTACCCGTTTTTGGGCGCAAATGCCAATCTGCTGATTGGTGTTGGAGAGCAGGTGCTGGTTGCGCGACCCAGAATTTTCGGACCGGAGCCGGACGAAATTAAGGAAGAGGTTTACAAGTCCCTGCCTTTCCGGCTGATGGCCCATACCGCCGAGGACATTTGCGGTATGTTTATTTCCGACGAGGATAACGAGCGTTGCGGTCACTCCGACCTGCGCCACGGCTTTGTGATTACCTTCCCGGAGCATGCGCCGAACCTGGATATCAAAGAGCTGGAGCAAAAGGTCAACGAGGTAATTGCTCAGGATTTGCCGGTGACCTATGTGGATGAGCATCATATCAGCATCGGTGACAGTATCCAACGCTGTGACGGTCCCCGGGTACATGTGCACCGCACCGGACAGATTGAAAACTTCCGGCTGCTGGACCACCTGCTTTACGACCGTTTCAAGCGCCGTTATATGCTGGTGGGCTGTGTTGGCGAGAAGTCTGACGAATTGCTGCTGAAATTGGATAACCGCCGCCAGATGCCCGGTTGGGAATAAGTATGGACGTTACGCTGCAGGAAATTTTGCAAGCCCGGGAACAACGGGTACAGCGGCAGAATGTCTTTTTGCAAAAGGGGCTGCCGGTGGTGTGTCTCACAATGAATATCCCCGGGCCGGTCAAAAACAGCCTGTCTATTCAAAGAGCCTTCCTTCTGGGCGCCAAAATGCTCCGAAATGCCCTTTGTGTTGCCGAAGAAGAAATCCTTACGGAAAACACCGGCTGTGAGGCGCTTTTTTCCGTAGAGGGTGATAGCCGGGATATTAAACAAATCTGCACCGACCTGGAAGAACGTATTCCCCTTGGGCGGCTGTGGGATATGGATGTGCTGACCCCATCCGGGGAAAAGCTGTCCCGGGAAGAGCCCCGCAGCTGTCTGGTCTGCGGCAAGCCGGGCAGGCTTTGCGCCGCCACCAGAGCCCACAGTGTTTCCCAGCTACAGGCTGCCACCCGGCAGCTGATTTGGGCGCACTTTGCCCCGGGGGACTGCGCAAGCATCGGACACGCTGCTGTGGAAAGCCTGATTTATGAGGTAAATGTCACCCCCAAGCCCGGTCTGGTGGACAGGCGAAACAACGGCAGTCACAAGGATATGGACCTGCCCCTGTTCCTGAAAAGCGCCCGGACGCTGGAGGGCTACTTTACCGAAGCCGCCGCAATCGGCATCCACACCCAAGACCGGGAAAGCTGCTTTCAAAAGCTGCGGCAGGCAGGCCTTGCAGCAGAACAGGCAATGCTTGCCGCCACCGGTGGGGTTAACACCCATAAGGGCGCCATTTTCACATTGGGGCTTTTGTGCGGCAGCATTGGAAACCTCTGGACACCGGGGCAGCCCTTTGCAGGTATCACGCAGGTACTGGACAACTGCAAGGCGCTGTGCAAAACGCTTACCCGGGATTTTTCCCGGACAGACCTGCCCCAGACCTACGGAAAACAGCTTTACGCATCTCTGGGTATTACCGGCATCCGGGGAGAGGCGATGGCAGGCTTTCCCAGCATCGCCTCAGGCTTGCAGGTGTATGCGGACAACCTGGCTTTGGGAGAAAACGATGCCGGCGTGCACACCCTTTTGCACCTGATTGCCCGGGTGGAGGATACCAATCTGTATCACAGGGGCGGCACCCAGGGCGCTGAATTTGCAAAAACCAGCGCTGAGCAGCTGCTGAAAAATCCAAAAAAAGAAGACATCCTCCGTCTGGACGATGTCTTTATGGAAAAAAATCTTTCACCGGGAGGCAGCGCGGATTTGCTTGCCGCCATTCGGTTTTTGCACACCCTTCACACCGGGGTGAAAATGAATTTCTGAATCAGACCGTCGCAGTCAGCGTAGACTGTGACGGTCCCATTTTCGCCATTTTCAGCGTTGACGGACACAGCACGACCCTTGAGCATTGCTTTGACATATGCCACAGGGTCGTCGGTCTCCACCTCTTCAAAAAAGATATCCCGCATCTGATTATTGGGACACTGGTTTTTAATCTCCCGCACCATCTCATATTCTGCCATATTTTCAAGCCCCCTGTTCCATTTTTTCTGTTATAACATAATAAAAAAGATTTTTCAAGAAAAACCCTTGACAAATGCCCCCACTTTGGCTATAATCACTCTTGCCTTTGGACGATTAGCTCAGCTGGCTAGAGCATCCGCTTGACGTGCGGAAGGTCATAGGTTCGAGTCCTATATCGTCCACCATACATGAAAAATCCGAACTACTTCACGATAGGAAGTGCGTTCGGATTTTTTGTTTATATCAAA
>JAFXAQ010000067.1 GCA_017516925.1 Oscillospiraceae bacterium
CTCGAACCGTCGACCTCCAGCGTGACAGGCTGGCGTGCTAACCGACTGCACCACCGGGCCAAATTTGGTGGGAACAACAGGGCTCGAACCTGTGACCCCATGCTTGTAAGGCATGTGCTCTCCCAGCTGAGCTATGCTCCCAAACATCGGCTGATTTGCGATTACATCTCAGCGACGGGTATCATTATACTCAACCAAGGGCATTTTGTCAAGCACTTTTTCTTATTTTTTCATAAGAATTTTGTGCTTATTTTCTGCCGTCTTTTCCCACCGTTTTCAGGCATAAATCAAACCTTTTTCAGGATGCTTTCTATGTCCTCCGGAGTAAAGGTATAAACCGTATCGCAAAACTGGCATTCCACCGGAAACGCTTTGTTTTCCGCAGCAATTTGCCCCAACTCATCTTTGCCTAAGCTAATCAGCGCCGAGGTCACACGCTCCCGGCTGCAATAGCATTTATAAGAAACCTCGGTGGTTTCCATAAAGACAACGCCAAGCTCTCCGCAGACCTGCCCCAGCATATCCTCCGGGGTAAGACCGGCATCCAGCATCTGGGTCACTGCGCCGGCACGGCGAATTCCCTCTTCTACCCTTTGAATCGCTTCCTCGGTGGCGCCGGGCAAAAGCTGAATGAGATAACCGCCTGCTACCTTTACGGATTGGTCCTTATCCACCAGCACACCCAGTGCGCAGGCTGTAGGGGTTTGCTCGCTCTGGGCAAAGTATGCTGTCACGTCATCGGCAATCTCGCCGGAGACAAGCTCTATGGAGCCTACGTAAGGCTCTTTCATTTGCAAGTCACGGATAATGGTCAGGGTGCCGTTGCCCACCGTTGCGCCCACGTCCAGCTTACCGGGGTGCTTTTCCACCAGGGGCACATTGGGCTCGTACACATAGCCCCGGACATTGCCGATGGGGTCAGATACGCACACAAGGCCCCCCAAAGGACCGTCAGACTTTATCTGGAAGGTCATTGAGCCGTTTTCCACCTTCTGCATATTGCCCATCATAGAGGCTGCAGTTAAGGCTCTGCCAAAGGCAGCAGTGGCGTTGGGGGTGGTTTTATGAATCTGCGCACCACGGCGGACGAGCTCCGTAGAACGAATGGCTACCACCTTTACCATACCATCCATACTCATTCCACGCACTAAATAGTCATTCATTTGATAATTCCCTTTCTGGCTTTGAAATAAATTCTCTGGGTGTCACTGTCCGGCTTTTCAAAGGTTCTGTCACCGTAAACACGGATATGGGTAAAGCCAGCGTTTTTCAAATACAACCGCAGCTGTTCTTCCGTGTAGGCATATTCCCGGTGCTCCTCAAAGGAGCGGACCCAGGACGCACCTTTCCGTTGAAACAAATCCATTCCGTAGGAACAGATGTTGGTTGTCTCGTCAAACTCGCCGCGCCAGACACAGTACACATCCTCATCCTCGTCCAAAAACACCTGACCGTCCATAGCCCGGAGCTTTTGGGGTGTATTCACATCGAAGATAAAGCAGCCGCCTGGGTTCAGCGCCCGGTAAATCCGGCGGATTGCCGCCTGGCAGTCAACCGGGTCCAGAATATAGTCCAGGCTGTCCAGAGCGCACACCGCCAGGTCAACACCTCTGGGAACATTTAACCTCTGTAGCTGCTGACAAACAAACTGAACGGACAAATTCTGTTCCTGCGCCTTCTGGGCTGCCACGCAGAGCATTTCCGGGGACATATCCACCGCAGTGACCTTCAGCCCTTCCCGGGCTAACAGCAGCGCCACAGAGCCGGTGCCACAGGCCAGGTCCAGTGCCGTTGTGGGGTGCAGGTTCTCCCGGGCAAGGATTTCCTTATAAAATTCCACCACCGCCCTGTAATCCACATCATTTGTCAGCCGGTCATAACACGCAGCCAGTTCGTGATACGCATTCATAGAAATCCCTCCGGATTGTAATACACGGCAAAAAACATCCCGGGCAAGGCTGCCCGGGATGCCGTAAGCTTTTAATTAGCGGTTGAAGATGCTGAAGATATCGTCAATATCATCGGCTACCTTGGCGCTGGTGCCGGCAGCAGGCTTTTCCTCTGCTTCCACCTTCTGCTCAAAGCCGGTGGCAATCACGGTAACACGCATTTCATCCTCGAAGGAATCATTCCAGGTAGCGCCGAAGATAATGTTGGCTTCGGGATTGGCAGCCTCCTGCACAATACCGGCAGCAGTCTCAACGTCATCCAGAGTCAGCTCAGCGGAGCCGGTCACGTTTACCAGAACACCGGTAGCACCGTTGATGGAGGTCTCCAGCAGGGGGCTTGCCACAGCGGCAAGAGCAGCCTGCTCAGCCTTTTCGCGACCCGCTGCAGTACCGACACCCATGTGGGCACGGCCAGCGTCCTTCATAATTGCGGAGACGTCAGCAAAGTCCAGGTTAATCACAATGTTGCCGGAGTCGCCAACCAGCTCAGAAATGGAAATCACAGCCTGCTTCAGAACATCGTCCGCAATGCCGAATGCGTTGGCGAAGGTAATCTTCTGGTCAGTAACGTACTTCAGGCGGTCATTGGGGATGATAATCAGGGAGTCCACCTTGCCAGCCAGAGCAGCAATGCCCTGCTCAGCCTGACGCATACGGTTGGCACCTTCAAACTTGAAGGGCTTGGTCACAACACCAACGGTCAGGATGCCAGCCTCGTGAGCCAGGTCTGCCACGATAGGCGCTGCGCCGGTACCGGTACCGCCGCCCATACCTGCGGTAATGAAGACCATATCGGTGCCTTCCAGAATCTTGGCAATGGCTGCCCGGGATTCCTCAGCGGACTTCTGACCAATATCAGGCTTGGAGCCTGCGCCCATACCGCCGGTGAGCTTCTCACCAATCTGAACCTTATTTTCACATACGGACTTGTTCAGGTCCTGCTTATCGGTGTTGATCACGACGAATTCCACGCCGCCCACACCGGAGGTAATCATCCGGTTAATAACGTTGTTGCCGGCGCCGCCGACACCAATCACTTTAATCTTAACTACGCGCTCCTGAAAATCAGCCATGTATTTCTCCTCCTATGTATGTTGCGGCTGGGGAAAGCCCCACTCCGCCATAATTACAATATTACCTGTATATTCTACAGCGAAAAAGTGATTTGGTCAATAGAAAAATCACATTTTCCCCAAAGTTTTTCTATTTTTCTTCTAAGAAAAGGGTGTATAACCCACTTCATCCGGCCAAATTGTGAAGCTCACATCCAAAACGCCACTTTGGTAGTCTCCCATCTGGTCAATGGCGGACTTCATGCTGCGGATTTTATACCCCAGCTCCATAGCGTCACCCAAAAGTACCTGGTAGCGTTCACCAAACCAAAGCTCCAGGTCTGCAGGTTTTTCCACATTGATGCTGGCAGCGCCGCCGATAACACCGGCGCCTTCCAAATACTGGGTAATCGTCAGGGCAACCTGCAGCTGTTCGGATGCCAGCACTGTTACAGGAACCGTCTCCCCCTCCGGCTGCTCCGGTTGGCTGGCAGCCGCCTGCTGCCCCTGTTCGGGATTTGACAGCTGTACACCCAAAATCTGTGTGTGCTGCTTTGCGTCTGCATCGCTGACCTTCTCGGTGAGCATTCCGTCAGAGCGCATCAACCACCAGCTGCCATCAGCAGCTTGCACCGAATACACCACATCGATTTCCTCTATTTCGAGTTTGACCGTATCCGGAAGTTTTATTCCCACACGGACTTTATTCACATAGGGAAGCTTGGAGGTAATGCTGTTGCTGACTCTGGCTTCACTGACAGAAAGCAAATTCTCCCCATCCTGAATTCCGGAGGCCTCCCGGATATCCCAGGCAGTGTACTTTTCGTTGCCAACTACGGTAACGGTAGCCACCTTAAAAAAGATGGACATACCGAAAATGATTGCCAGCACTACAGCAACCACAGAGGCAAGGTACAGCAAAAACCGATATTTATTAAAGGGGGTCGGCTGCGCATAGACCACATCCACGCTTGGCGCCTTAGCAGTGCGCTTTCGCTGGGGCCGCTTAGCCGGTGCCTTTCTCCCGGTTTTGGTGCGGGTAGCCGCACTGCCGGAAGCCGGGCGCCGGGACTGCGGTGCCGGTCTTTTTCTTTCTTTTGTATCCATAAATTATTTCTCCTTACCCAGCTGGGCAATTACATCGCATAGACGCTCTGCCGAATCCAGAACGCACAGCTTTTGCAGAGCCAATCGCATCTGTGCGCTTGCCCCGGCATCCGTGACCAAATGGTCGATTGCTGCCATCAGCGTCTCCGGGGTACAGTCTTTCTCCAAAATCAGGGTTGCGCCTCCGTTTTCTGACAGCGCCCGGGCATTTTTCTCCTGATGATTATCTGTTACATTGGGGGAAGGTATCAAAATGCAGGGTGTGCCGGCAGCGGCGATTTCATTGCAGCTGGAGGCACCGGCACGGCTGATAATCACATCCGCAGCAGCCATCATCGTAGGCATATTGTAGATATACTCCTGCATAGAGATGCCCTTGTTCTCCTGCAGGTCCACCCCCTGCTGCCGGACATAATCCGGCATCCAGTCCACACCGTAGCGACCGATGGCATGGATATGCTGATAGGGGTAGCCCGCCTCTTTTTCAAGGCGGAATACTTTTGCAATCACTTCATTCATCGCCCGGGCTCCCTGAGAGCCGAAGGCAGATACAATCAAGGGACGTTCATCCAATCCCAACTCTCTGCGGGCATCCTCCCGGCGGGTAAAGATAAACTCCTTCCGCACCGGCATTCCCACCACCTCCACCCTTTCCGGGTGGGGATAATACTTTTTACTCTCCGGGAAGCAGACCAGAACCTTATTTGCCCGGCGAGCAATCATCCGGGTAGTCAGTCCCGGCATTGCGTTGGATTCGTGGACGCAAGTAGGCACGCCCAACAAGCTGGCGGCATACAGCGCCGGGAAGCTGGCATAGCCTCCGGTACCCACCACCACATCTGCGTCAAAGTCGCGAATGATTTTTTTGCAGCGGTTTACCGCCTGAAACACATAGCTGATTGCCTGCAAATTATGCTTCAGCGCTTTCAGGCTTTTTCCCCGGGACATACCGGAAGCCGGAATGGTTTTCAGCGCATAGCCTGCCTGGGGAACCAACTGCTCCTCCATTCTGTCCTTTGCACCGATGAACAGAATGTTACTGTCCGGATGGCGCTCTTTCCACATATTTGCCACTGCGATGGCTGGGTTAATATGACCGCCGGTGCCGCCGCAGGTAAAAATCACATTCATTGTTAAACCTCCTGTGTTGTCCCCCGGTTGCGGGACACACTCAGCACAATTCCCATTTCTCCTAAGTTGACTGCCAGTGCCGTGCCGCCATAGGAGAAAAACGGCAACGCAATTCCCGTGGAGGGAAGCAAATTGGTCACAACACCTAAGTTGAGGATTGTCTGCACCGCAATCAGCGTTACAAGGCCTGCGGCAAGTACGGTTCCAAACCGGTCCGGGGCACGCAGCGCAATCCAATAGCCCCTTAGTATCAGCATCGCAAACAATGCCATAATCAGCACTGCGCCCACAAGCCCCAGCTCTTCACAAATAATTGCGAAAATATAGTCGTTATACTGAAAGGGTAAATACAAATACTTTTGTCGGCTTTTTCCAAAGCCCAGACCAAACAGCCCGCCGGAGCCGATGGCATACAGAGACTGCAAAATCTGGTAGCCGGTGTCAGAGGGGTCCTGCTCGGGATGCAGCCAAGCGGTCACTCTGTCCCCGGCGTAGCCCATCAGGCTTACATATACCAACACAAACACCACAGCGCATCCTGCCCCAGCCAACAGCCACTTGGGACTGGTACCGGCAATGAACATCATCACCACCGCCACCATACCCATCAGCATAATGGCCGACAAATGCTTTTCCAATGCCAGAGGCACCAAAATCCCCAAGAGCGCTGCTCCAAAGCCCAAAACCCCGTAGCGGAACTGTTTTGCAGAGGTCCCAAACCCCTTAGTCAGCCGGGCAAACAGAACAATCAGGGTGAATTTCGCAATTTCAGAGGGCTGAAACTGCACACCGGCAATGTTAATCCAGCGTTTTGCGCCATTGACGGATTCCCCAAACAGCAGCACCATCAGCAGCAGTCCAATGCTGGCGCCATATAAGGGCCAGGCGGCCTTCAGCCAAAAGCCGGAGGGAATTCGGCTGAGAGCAACCATTGCCACCAGCCCAATGAGGGCACATACCGCCTGCTTTTCCAGGTAGCGCGTGGAAACGGTATAGCCGGTGTCATACTGGCTCTGGGCATAGCTTGCAGAATACAGCATCGTAAGCCCAACGCAAAGCAGCAGCAACAGCAATATCAAAAAGGGATAGTCAACACTTGCGGCTTTTTTGAAAAAAAGCCGGTTCTCTTTGGCGTGCAGATTTTTCTGCCCAGCCATAAAAAAACTCCTAAGCTACAATTCCGGAAATTCCAAACCAGGCAAGCAGGCACAGCAGCCCGCTGATGCCGGTAAACACCAACACAATTTTGACTTCTTTCCAGCCGCACATCTCGAAATGGTGGTGGATGGGCGCCATCTTAAAGATTCGCTTGCCGTGGGTCAGCTTAAAGTAAGCCACCTGCAAAATCACAGACAGTGTCTCCACAATATACACAAAGCCAACCAAAATCAGAATCAGGGGCATATCCAGCGCAAAGGCTGTGGCGCAAACCACACCGCCCAAAAACAGCGAACCGGTATCACCCATAAAGACCTTGGCAGGATGCCAGTTGTAGAAAAGGTATGCAATCAGCGCACCCAGCAGCGCTGCCGGCAAAAGCGCCAAATCAAAGCGCTCTACCGCAACTGCCGCTGCCGTGAAGAACACCATAACCGGAATGGTTACGCTGCCGCACAAGCCGTCAATACCATCCGTTAAATTCACCGCATTGACACAGCCCACCATCACAAACATCGCAAAGAAGATATACAGCAAGGGATGGATGTCCAGCGTAATATTTACAAAGGGAATATACAAATCGCAGGTCATAACCCCCTGCTTGTACAGCAGGTACAGGTAAATTGCCGATACGGCAAGCTGCAGCATTGCCTTCTGCGCAGAGGTCAACCCCAGGTTTCGCTTAAATTTCAACTTAAAAAAGTCATCCAAAAAGCCAATCAAGCCAAAGCAAAGAGATACACCCAGCACAAAAAATGCCGTGTAATCCTCCATTGTGAAGGCATTGGCAACCAGACAGATAATCAGGGCAAAAATGAACATCAAGCCGCCCATCATAGGGGTGCCGGACTTGTTGTTATGCCAGGTGGGACCAACCTCGCGAATGGACTGCCCGGCCTTCAGCGCCCGCAAAACAGGCAGCAGAATATACCCGATACCGCCGCTGAGCACAGCGCCTGCCAGAGCAGTTATCAAAATCTTCGTCATTGCCGTCCCCTCCTTTATCTATCTTCGTGCAAAAACTTATGCAGCGCAAGTCCCATCTGCATACCGTGGCTGCCCTTAAACAGCAGCACGTCGCCCGGTCTTGCCTGGACCTTCAGCGCTTCCACCAGCTTATCCCGGTCACTGAAGGCTCTGACGCAGCCGGCAGGCATACCTCCGGTAACGGCTCCGCTGAGCACACGCTCACTGTTGGGACCGTAGGCAAAGAGCATATCTGCCTTTTCCGCCACAATTCTGCCCAGCCGGTAATGCTCCGCAGAGGTATTATCCCCTAACTCCAGCATATCTCCCAGCACAGCTATCTTTCTGCCGGGCTTGTTTCCCAAAACACTCAAAGCTGCCGCCATAGACTCGGGTCCCGCATTATAGCAATCCTGAATAATGGTGTACTCTCCTGCCTGGAAAATCTCCTGACGTCCCTCCATATTCCGGAATCGCGCAAGACCTTCCGCCATTTTCTCTCCGGAAACACCAAAGCACAGACCTACAGCTATGGCCGCCAAAGCATCCGTCACATAATGCTGACCCTCCAGAGGCAGCTTGATCTCTGTGCTGCAAGATGGCAAGGAGACGTTAAATGACAAAATCCCGTTGTTTTCCGTTACATCCGCAGCCAAAACAGCACACTGTGTGTTGCTGGCGCCGAAATAGGTCGCCCGGGGCAGGGTTTTATGCAGATTCCACAGCAACGGGTCATCGCCGTTTAACACGATACTGCCGTTTTCCCCCAAGCCCTCCAGAATTTCCAGCTTGGCCTGCAGAATACCCTCCATTGAGCCAAGATGCTCAATGTGCATCGTACCGATATTGACAATGACTGCCACATCGGGCTTGGCAATACCGGTTAAATAGGAAATCTCGCCAAAATGATTCATACCCATTTCCAGCACAGCAATTTCCGTATCCTCCGGCATTTCCAAAATCGCCATTGGCATACCAATGTCATTGTTATGATTGGCAGGGGTTTTGCTTACCCGATATGTACTTTCAAGAACCGTCGCCACCATTTCCTTGGTGGTGCTTTTGCCTACAGAGCCGGTGATACCCACCACCTTGCAGCCCAATCTCTGCCGTTCTCCCCGGGCAATATCCCCCAGAGCAAGCCGGGTATCCGCCACCACAATGGCGGGATAATCCCCGTCACAATGGGTACAAAGCACCGCCCCAGCACCTTTTTCCAGAGCTGCGGGAATAAAATCGTGACCGTCACGGGCTCCCTGCAGCGCTACGAACAGCTGACCGGGAGTCAGTTTCCGGGTGTCATTGTTTGCCCCCAGAAAGGTAACATCCTTATATTTGGGATCGACAGTACCGCCGCACCATGCAGCCGCCTGCTCCAGGGTAATCCTTCCCATACTTACTTCCTCGTTTCTTCCAGGTATTCGGCAACCACTTCCCGTTCATCCAGGTGGTGCTTCACGCCGTGGATTTCCTGATAGGTTTCGTGGCCTTTTCCAGCCAATACAATTATATCATCTTTTTCGCCAATGTCCATAGCGTGACGGATGGCTTTCGGACGATTTTCAATCACAATCACATTTTTCCTATTTACAGGAATGCCTTGCAAAATATCCTGAATAATCGCCATAGGCTCCTCCGTCCGGGGATTGTCCGAGGTAACAATGGCAATATCCGCAATTTCTGCACCAATTTTTCCCATAATTGGCCGCTTAATGGGGTCCCGGTCACCACCGCAGCCGAACACCGCAATGAGACGTCCCTTGCAGTAGCCCTTTACAGAGCTGAGCACATTTTCCAGTCCGTCCGGTGTGTGGGCATAGTCAATGAGGACTGTGTAAGGTTTCCCGGGTGTGGGCACTACCTCTATACGACCCTTGACACCTTTGGCTGTTGTCAGCGCCACGGCGCATTCCTCCAAGGAAATACCCAGCTGCAGGGCAATTGCCATCACTGTCAGGGCATTATAAACCGTGAATTTTCCGGGGATAGGCAGCTTCACCTGGGCTTTCACATCCCCGGAAACAGCGGTAAAGGCGACTCCGTCAGACAGATATTGGGGTTTCTCCGCATAAAGGTCTGCTTTTTCTCTGGCTGAGGTGGTAAACACCGCCGTCTTTGCCTTGGCGCAAATTCTTCCGAACCACCCATCGTCCCGGTTGGCGACGCAGGCATTACTCCGGGCAAACAGCTCCGCCTTGGCATCGCAATAGTTTTCCATCGTTTTGTGGAAATCCAGGTGGTCCTCTGTCAAATTGGTAAAGGCTGCTGCGTCAAATTGAATGCCGCCCACCCGTTCCAGGGTGATTGCATGGGAGGAAACCTCCATAATGACGTGGGTGCAGCCGGCATCCCGCATTTTTGCAAACAGCGCCTGTAAGTCCAGGCTCTCCGGAGTGGTGCGTTGGGCAGGCACGGACACATCACCAATCATATTGTCCATCGTACCGATTAGCCCCACCTTTGCGCCCCGGACTGTTTCCAGCACGTGCTTTAAAAGCAAAGTGGAGGAGGTTTTTCCGTTGGTGCCGGTAATGCCAATCAATGTCATCGCTTCAGCAGGACGGCCGTAGAAATTCGCCCCAATCAGCGCCAGAGCAAGCCTGTCAGAGGACACAAGAATATAGGGAATATCCGTCTTGGGCTCCACGGCTGTCACCACCGCCACAGCGCCTTTTTCCAGCGCCATGGGAATATACTTGTTGCCATCGGTGACAAAACCGGTGACGGCAACAAACAAGCTCCCGGGGGTTACATTCCGGGAATCGTAATGCACCTGAGAAATCTCCAAATCCAGCGTTGCGGTGGCTTTTATAATTTCCACGTCCTGCAATAACTGTGAAAGCTTCATAATACGCTCCTAATCCTTTGCTTTTGTATCAGCAAATGTAAGTTCTACGGTTGTACCGATTTCTACCTGACTTTTTGCCGGGACTGACTGTGACACAGCAGTCACCTGGGGAGAAATTTCCGGATTTCCCTTCACCAGAATGTATAATCCCAGTTTCCCGGCGGCATCCGCCGCCTGCTGTCGGGTCATCCCAGAAAAGTCCGGCACCGTGACAAGCTCCTTGGTATGCTTTTCCCCTAAGTATAATATCACCTGACCGTCTCCGGGAACTGCGCTGCCTGCCATAGGCAGCTGATCCGTCACCGTCTCACCTGACCCCCGCAAAACCGGGGTAATCCCCTGCTGCTTAAGCAGCTTTTGGGCTTCTGTCAGTGTTAAACCGACCATATCCTCCAGGATAACGGTTTGTCCTGCCTTGTCTTCCTCCGTATAGTTATGTGCCACACCCAGATACGGAAGAATGTCCGCCATTACCGCACCTACTGTAGGCGCTGCCATAACGCCACCGGAAATATAAATACCCGTTGACCTGGACGGTGTGTCCAGAGCCACCAATACAATATACTCCGGATTGTCCATTGGCGCAACCCCTACAAATGATACGATTTTATCCTGAACACGCTGTCCATTCTCGTCAAAAATGTCAATTTTTTCGCTGGTTCCGGTTTTTCCCCCAATATCGAAGCCGAAAACGTTGGCATTTTTGGCAGTTCCTTCCGTCACCACGGAGCGAAGCAGCGTGCGCATTGTCGCGGAGGTTTCCTGAGAAATCACCTGACGAAGCACCGTAGGTTCCTGCTTGAGCACAGTGTTTCCCTGACTGTCCACCACCTCAGAAACAATATACGGTTCCAGCAGATATCCGCCGTTAACTACCGCAGCGATTCCCCGAACTAGCTGCAGCGGTGTTAGCTTAAAGGTTTGCCCAAAGGAACCGGAGGTCAAAGAGGCAGTTCCCCACTTGTCGGTGTCTGTAACCAGCGCTTTGTCGAAAAATACGCCCTTACTCTCTCCTGCCAAATCTATGCCGGTTTTTTCTAAAATACCAAAATTTTTCACATAATCATAGAACCGTTCCCCACCCAGCTTCAAAGCGATGTGGGCAAAGGCAAGGTTGCAGGAATTCTGCAGCGCCTGAGGCGTTTTTTCCGCACCGTGACCGGTGGAGCGCCAACAGTGCAGCCGCTGGGAGCGTCCGGGAATCTGTTCTGCACCGGAGCAGTGGAAATCCGTATCCAAGGTAATGGCGCCGCAGTCCAGCGCCGCCGCCATGGTCATTACCTTAAAGGTGGAGCCGGGCTCATAGCCGTCGGAAATGACCCGGTTGCGCCATTGCTTCAGTCTGGCCTCCGTCAGCGCCTTTTGATAGGCAGCTTCCCAGTCCTGATAATCCTTGCTGTTTTGCGGCTTTGTTACATAGTCCAGGCGCATTTGCTCCAATGCAGCCGCCGTTTCCTTATCCGCAATTTCCTGATAGCGATTGGGGTCATAGCTGCCAAGGGTCGCCATTGCCAAAATCTCCCCGGTATTCACATTCATCACTACACCGAAGGCGCCGTTTTGCACGTCATAGCGATCTATAGCATCCTGCATTTGCTTTTCAAGGCAAGTCTGTACCGTAGCGTCCAGGGTTAAAATCACATCGCACCCGGATTGGGTGGCAACGAAGTTTTCGTATGAAAAGGGCATATCCATTTCATTATTGCCCTTGGTGGTAATGACCTTACCGGCGCTACCCTCTAAAAAGCTATTGTAGGAGGCTTCTATTCCCTCTGAGCCCACATTGGACAGGTTTGTAAAACCGATCACCTGCGCAGCAAGGCTGCCGTAGGGATAATATCTTCTTGTATTTGGCTCCAGATGAATACCGTTGATATCATTTTCGGTAATATATGCTCTTACCTCCGCAGCAACCTCTTCCTCTACCCGGGCAGCAATCTGCTTATAGCGCTTTGTGATGTCACTGCCCTGCTGCGCAATCCAGGCAGGGTCCAAATCCAGAATTTTCCCCAGCGTTTCCGAGATGTCCTGCAGGTCCTCCTTAGATTGCTTCAGCTCCCGGGGGTCCAGATAAATAGTTTCCACCCCCACCGAGGTTGCCAGAACATTCATATTCCTGTCGTAAATTTCTCCCCGTTCCGGTGTGACCTGAGTGGTGCGGGTTTGATTGCGCAAGGCAAGGTCCGAATAATAGCCGTAATTTACCACCATCAGGTTGTACAGCTGCGCAACAAGAGGAACAAATGCCAAAAGCCCCAGGGTCAGTCCTGTACACAAAATTCTCATATGCTGTCCGGTATCTCCCCGGAGGCGTCGGTACTCCTTTTTTGATTTCGGCTTCACCCAATCCCCGACCTTTCCCAAAATAGTCTCCAGCCGGATAATGGGCAGCAAGGGAATCCCTCGCCGCCCATTGCAGCTACTATTTTAGTGTATTGCCGGGACGGGCTGTTATGCAAACAAGCCTGTTAAGAATGTGTAAAAAAGCTCCCAGGTGCCGGGGTCCTCCGGTGCTGTTTCCTCAGAAGGAAGTTCAATGCGGATGTGCTGCACCTGCGCCTTGGGCACCATTCCCAGCGCCAGCGCTGTGCGCTCAATTTCCGCCAGGTCATAGCCTTCAGAAAGGGTTGCTGTCAGGGCTGTCTGCTCCTGATGCAGCGTTTGCACATAGCTGTTCATCTGTGCCAGCTCCTGACGGGCTGTGTAAAGCTTTACAGAGCCAACCGTCATCAATATCAGCATCACAGCGGACATAGCAATGGCACAAAGCGCCAACGGGTCAATCCGCAAGACAATTTTTTTATGTTTTTTGATTTTGGGAAGCTTTATGGTTTTCAGGGGCGCCAACGGCGCAACCTTTTTTGCGGCACTGCCGTCGGTATAAAAACGAATGTACTGAACGTCCAGCTTCTGTGCCATAACAACGCTTCCCTTCCTTTATATTTTTTCGCAAACCCGCAGCTTTGCGCTTCGGGAACGGGGGTTCACTTCCAGTTCTTCCTCGGTTGCCACAATAGGCTTGCGGCTTACCAGACGCACCTGCGGCTTCTTTCCGCAGACGCAAACCGGGAAGCTGGGCGGGCAGGTGCAGCCCTTGGAGGCTGACGCCATTGCGGTTTTTACAATCCGGTCCTCCAAAGAGTGGAAGGTAATCACCGCCAGCCGTCCACCTTTGTTCAAAAGAGGAATGGCATCTTCCATCACCTTTTCCACAGAACCCAGCTCATCATTTACCGCAATGCGTATCGCCTGAAAGCTGCGCTTTGCCGGGTGTTGTTTTTCCCGAAGCGCCGCAGGAGGCATTGCAGAACGAATAATGTCCACTAGCTCCAGGGTGGTTTTAATGGGTTTTTCCTCCCTGCGCCGACAAATTGCGGCAGCAATCTGGGGCGCATACCGTTCTTCCCCGTAGGTGTACAGGATCATTTTCAGTTCCTCCTGAGGCCAGGTATTGACTACTATTTCCGCATTCAGGTTATCCTGAGAGTTCATCCGCATATCCAAGGGGGCATCTGCCATATAGGAAAAGCCCCGGGCGCTGTCATCCAATTGCGGAGAGGAAACACCCAAATCCAGCAAGATACCGTCAACCCCCGGAATATCCAGCTCCTGCAAAACCTGCTTGATTTCACAGAAATTGGAATGCACCAAAGTGACCTTATCCCCATAAGGCTTCAGTCTTTCCCCTGCTGCCTCCAGTGCCACCGGGTCTCGGTCAATACCGATCAGCCGACCGGTGGTTAAACGGGCTGCAATTTGACAGGAGTGTCCGGCACCGCCCAGGGTGCCGTCCACATAAATGCCGTCAGGTTTAATATCCAATCCGTCCAGGCATTCCTGCAGCAGGACAGATACGTGGTGAAATTCCTTCATAGACCAATTGCCTCCAAAGAAGCAAGAAGCTTTTCGGGGGTGAGATTTTCCTTCTCGAATGCACGGAAGGTCTCCGCATCCCAAATTTCCGCCTGACCGGCACGTCCCACAATCATCACATCCCGACCAATTCCCGCATAATCCAGAAGGAACTGGGTCAGGGAAAAACGGAACTGCTTATCGGGGCTGCACTGGTTGGCATTCATAAAAATCAGGCTGGTAGCAGCGGAACGCTGGGAAATCGGCAGCGCATTGTAGTTCTGCACCAGAGTCTCCCAATCGGAGGCAGTATAAACAGTCAGACAGCTGCGACCGCAGTTGACACCCAGGGTGACATAGAAGTCCTCACCCAGCTCCGCCCGAAGCTTTGCCGGGACAAACAAGCGATTCTTATCATCCAGCTTGGCAGGGTATTTACCGATCACAGCGCTCACCTCCGTTCCATTTTACTCCACTTCACTACCATTTTACTCCCTTTGATGACAGTATAACGGATAGTTTTTTAAAAATCAATACTTTTTTTGCGGTTTTTTTGATTTTTTTCAGGAAAAAACCGGAAATTTTGCATTTTAGAACACTTGTTCTATATTAGTGGGTAAATTCCAGGGTGTCCGCCGTCCAGAGACCTTTGACTTTGGTGGGTGTTTTTGCGTATTTCAGCAGGTGCACTGCCAGCGGTGCCTCCACCTGCTCCTGGACCAAACGGCGCAGTTGCCGGGCCCCGTCCTTCCTCCCGGTCATAGCACACAGTGTTCCCGCCAGCTGCGGTGGGAGCTGCAATTCAATACCGCAGTCAGCAGAACGTTGTTCCAACTGACGCAGGTACTTTTCCGCAATTTTTTCCAGCGCCTTCGGCTGCAAAGGCGAAAAGCAGATAATCTTATCCAGGCGCCCCAAAAACTCAGGGGTAAACTGTTTCCGCAGCAAACCGTCTGTTTCCGCATCCCGTCCGGAAGGATTGAAGCCCAATCCCTCTCCTTTCAGTTCGCCGCCAATGTTGGAGGTCATCACCACAATGGCATTTTTGAAGCTGACCTTTCTGCCGGTGGAGTCCGTAAGTTCTCCCTCCTCCATAATTTGCAGCAGTATCCCGGACACGTCCGGATGCGCTTTTTCCAATTCATCCAAAAGCACCAGGCAGTAGGGTCTGCGACGGACAGCCTCTGTCAGCTTCCCTCCGTCCTCGTAGCCCACATACCCGGGAGGTGCGCCAATCAACCGTGCCACTGACTGCTTTTCCATATACTCGGTCATATCCAGACGGATAAAGGCATCCTTGGTACCGTAAAGCTCCCGTGCCAGCACCCGGCAAACCTCCGTCTTTCCCACGCCGGTCGGTCCGGTAAACAAAAGGCTGGCGACCGGTCGACTTGCATCCCGGATTACGCAGAGCCCCTGACGAATTGCCTGCGCAACTTTTTTCACTGCCGCATCCTGACCAATGATTTCCTTTTGCAAAATCTCTTCCAAGCCCAGAAGCTTCTCCCGCTGACTGGCAGTAAGTCTCCCCACCGGAATACCTGTACGGGCGCTGACTGCCCATGCCACATCCATACCGGTCACCGCCCGGCTTCTTCGCAGCTCCGTGGATCGGTTGGCAAGGCGCTGCATTTTATCACGCAGGTGCGCCGCCTTCTCAAAGCGCCCGTCCTTGACTGCCTCCTGAAGCTCCGCCTCCAGCTCCTGACGCAAACCGTTTTTACCGGATTGCAGCTCCTCCATTCTTGCATGGGCTGCCCCCTCATCCAGCAGGTCTATCGCCTTATCCGGCAGAAACAGTTCCGGCAAATACCGTACAGACATATTGACCGCCTCCTGGATTGCTTCCTGGGTGATGCGCATACGGTGATGGTGCTCAAGGCTTGGCTTCAAGCCCTGCAAAATTGCCAGGGTCGCCTCACGGCTTGGTTCCTCCACCAGCACCGGACGAAACCGCCGTTCCAGGGCCGGGTCCTTCTCAATGTGCTTGCGGTACTCTGTCAAAGTGGTAGCCCCAAGGATTTGCAGCTCTCCGCGCCCTAAAGCCGGCTTAAAGATATTGGCCGCATCAATGGCTCCCTCTGCGGCGCCGGCACCTACAATGGTGTGCATTTCGTCCACAAACAAAATCACGTCGCCGCTTCGTTTAATTTCCGCCAGCACGTCCCGCAGCCGTTCTTCAAACTCTCCCCGGTATTTGGTGCCTGCCACCAGGTTTGCCATATTCAGGCTGACCAGCCGTTTATCCTTTAGCTGGGGCGGCACGTTCCCGGATGCCATCCGCTGGACAAGCCCTTCGGCAATGGCGGTTTTTCCTACGCCGGGTTCTCCGATGAGCGCCGGGTTATTTTTGTTTTTCCGGCTTAGAATCCCAATAACGGTATCAATCTCCTGTTCTCTGCCTATTACCGGCTCCATGGCAGAGGCCTTCAACAGCAAATCCTCGCTGAACTGTTCCAATAGCTTCGTGGTAACCGCCTCCTTATTTCTGCTTTCCGTTTTGACTCCCTCCCAATGCAGATACTTTACCGCAGCGGAAAATAGCTCCTGGGTATCCACACCGCCTAAAATCATCAAATCTCTGGCGGCGGTTTTTTCCTGACGTAAAAGGGATAAAAAAATGTGTATATTCTGTACCTGCCGATGTCCCAGCAAACGAGCCTCTTTGCCTGCGCCCCGGAGAAGGGCTCTTGCCTGTGCGGAAAACCCCTGGGGCAACGGCAGCCCCGGTGTACCGCTGCCATAAAGGACTCTTGCCATTTTCCCCGACAGCTCCCAGTCAAAGCCGCCACCCCGAAGCAGCTGCCCCGGTAACCCCGGTGTCTGCGCCAGAGACAGCAGCAGATGCACGGTACCTACATAACTATGCCCCAGCTCCCGGGCAATGCCACCGGCTTGTAAAATAAGCTTCTGGGCATCCTGCGCGTACTGCATAGCCTCCCCCCTTATCCGGAAATTTTTCCCGACCGCCATAAAAAATATACCGGAAACGAAAAAAAGAATTGCATTTTTAAAAATTCGTGCTAGAATAGACTTGCGTCCGGTATCGGATACGCGATTAACATATTACTGGAGGGAAAATCATGTACAAGATTACTGACGCTTGTGTCAAGTGCGGCAGCTGTGCCGATAACTGCCCCGTAGAGGCTATCTCTGAGGGCGACGAGACCTACGTCATCGATGCTGATGTCTGCGTTAGCTGCGGCACCTGTGTTGATAACTGCCCCGTAGAAGCAATCGTAGAAGAGTGATTCTCCGATTCCGCAATCTGCCTGCGCAGCCGGCTCACCGGTACGCAGGCAGATTTTTTTAAGGAGTGGCATATGGAATTTTTGGAAAACGGTTTTACTCTGGAGTTATGCCCGGGCGCCTTTCCCTTAAGCACGGATTCCGTAGCTTTGGCGCATTTTGTTCAGTGCCGTCCCGGAGACAGGGTTTTGGATTTAGGGTCCGGCTGCGGCACTCTGGGGCTTATGCTTTGCTCCCGGTGTGATACCCTGCAGGTTACCGGTGTGGAAATAGATGAAAACGCTCATCTGCAAGCCCTGAAAAACGGAGAACGCAACAATATTTCTCAACGCTTTACCAGTATATGCGCCGACATTACCGCCATCCCCGGTCAGATAGTATCCGGAAGCTTTTCCGTATGTATCTCCAATCCGCCCTATTTTAACGGCGGACCCGACAGCAAGAAAACACCCGTCGCCCGCAAGGAAAACGGTTTTTCTCCGGAAGCGTTATTTTCTGTGGCTTCCCAGGCGCTGAAGTACGGCGGGGATTTTTATATGGTACACCGACCGGAACGGCTGGCAGAGATTTTTGCGAAGGCATCTGCCCAAAAGCTGGAGCCAAAGAAGCTGCTCTTATTGCGGCATCGGCAGGACGGGCCCGTCAGTCTGGTGCTGGTGCACTGCAAAAAAGGCGGCAAGCCGGGCCTTCTGTGGCAGGAGGAATTTCTCCATAACCCAGACGGCTCTCCCAGCGCTTATTACAACAGTCTTTATCACGATTAGGAGGGATTGTATGCCCGGAATGTTATATCTGGTCCCCACCCCCATCGGCAATTTGGGAGATATCTCTCAGCGGTGCCGGGAAACTCTGGAACAGGCGGACTTTATTGCCGCCGAGGATACCCGGGTCAGCCTGAAGCTGCTGCATTATCTGGGGATTAAAAAAAGTCTCGTCAGCTACTTTGAGCATAACAAGGCGCAAAAGGGCGAAATGATTGTGCAGCGCATTCTGGAGGGTGAAACCTGCGCTTTGGTTTCCGATGCAGGCAGCCCCGCCATTTCCGACCCGGGTGAAGAGCTGGTGAAGCAATGCGCTGAGGCCGGCATTACCGTGTGTGCTATTCCCGGACCCTGCGCAGTGATTACGGCGCTGAGCATTTCCGGACAAGCCACCGGACGTTTTTGCTTTGAGGGCTTTTTATCCACTGCCAAGAAAAGCCGCAAAGAGCATCTGGAAAGCTTACGCAGAGAGCCTCGCACGATGATTTTTTACGAGGCGCCTCACAAGCTTTTAAACACCCTGGAGGATATGGCTGAGGTTTTTGGAGCTGACCGCCCTATCAGCCTTTGCCGGGAATTGACAAAGCTACACGAGGAAGTGGTTCGCACCACGTTAGGCGGCGCCATCGAGCTGTATCAGGACCAGCCCCCTAAGGGAGAATTTGTGTTGGTGGTTGCCGGCGCTGTTCCGGAAGAAAAGGCTGCCGCCACGCCGGAGGATGCGGCACGGCGGGTTGCGGAGCTGATGGAAAAGGGCATCAGCCGTAAGGATGCAGTCAAACAGGCTGCCACAGAACTGGATTTGCCCAAAAATATTGTCTATGACGCGTCCTTGCGTTAAAAGAGAATACCACAATTTCGGAGTAGGAAAGCACATTGTTTTCCTACTCTTTTTCATTATAATGAAAGAGGAACACACAATATATAAGGAGGACAAAACTTTGACTACGCTAAAAAGAGTTCTGGCGCTGAGTCTGTGCCTGTGCATGCTGTTTTTGCTTGGCTGCACAGGTCAAAGTTCTCAGGAAAGCACTACAGCCGCCACCACTGCGGCTACGGAAGCGAAGGAGGAAGGACCTTTGACGGACGGAAAAACCTTGAAAATTCTGGCTGTGACCAGCAGCTTCGGCTTAAACTCCACGGAATTTTTGTATGACGTTGCCATTGCTGAGGGCTTTACCGATGTAGTGGTCGGTAGATTGTACGCCAGCGGCTGCACCTTAGAAACACACGTAGATTGTGCACGAAACAACACCAACCATTATCAGTACACGAAAAATTCTTCCGGAAAATGGGAGAAAAAGGAAAGCATTCCTCTGCTTTACGGTCTGCAGGATGAGGATTGGGATATTATCTTTATGCAGCAAAGCGCCCACCGCTCTCCCCTGCCAGAATCCTATACTTCTATCGATGGTGTAGATTATATTGACGAACTGGTTTCCTTCGTAAAGAAAAATATGACAAATCCCAATGCACGGTTTGTATGGAACCTGTGTTGGGCTTTCGAAGCAGGCGCTCCGGAGAGCGAGTGTTGGAACAGATATGATAAAGACCAGTTAAAAATGTACCAAGGTCTGATCGACACGTTGAAGCTTCACGTTCTGCCTAAGACCCATTTTGATGCGATCATCCCCACCGGCACTGCCGTGCAGAACCTGCGTACCAGCTATATTGGAGATACTTTGACAAAGGATAAGCTACACTTAAATTACATCGGCAAAGTTTTGGCTGCTTACACATTACTTAGTGTACTAACAGAAAAACCCAGTACCGAAATAAACCTGACCACCGTTTCCCCCAGCACCGACCCTGTTCCTGAAATGATTTTGACTGAAAATGATAAGCTTGCCATTATGGAGGCTGTCAACAACGCAATCGCCAATCCCTACGAAATTACCCAATCTACCTACACAGAAAAATAATACGGAGGAATATTCATGAAACGCAGAATTATTACTACCATCGCATTATTGGCACTGCTCCTGGGTGCTATTACCGTAGGCGCAGCTGCCAACAGCCAGACGTTGCAGGAAGCAATCAACAACGCTGAAAGCGGCGCAACCATCACCTTGTACACCGCAGCCACCGAAGCCATTTCCGTCGATAAGGATCTGGTGCTGGACCTGAACGGCAATGACATTTTTGAACTGAATGTTGCCGAAGGCAAGACTGTAACCGTCTTCGACGCCCAGACCGACGACTATGCTGTCAGCGACGGTATTTACGGAAAAATCTATGCGCACAGTGGCAATGTGGTTGCTGCAGAAGGTTATCTGGCCGTAGACGAGAACAATACAGACGAGTACGATATTCTTTCTTTCCACAAGCTGACCCTGGAGATCACTGCTATGTCCCTGCGTACCGCAAAAGAGGCAGAGCAGGATCCCGGTGTATACTACAAGAGCAATTTCTGCGGTGACGAAGTGATTGCTGCCCAGGTTGCCAAATACGGCATTGCTCTGAACGTCAAGGAAGCTCCCAATAAAAACAATATGAATACCACCAGTGCAGCTTCCTCCTTTACCAATTTCGCTGCAGGCGAAAACGGAAATGCCGGCACCGGCACTTTGCTCAAGGGTATTATCAAGAACACAAACAGTGACGCAAACAACGAGAGGAACGCAAATATGCCGATTTTCGGAAGACCCTACCTGCAGCTGACCACCGGCGAGTACATTTTCGGCAATACTGCTCAAAGAAGCCTGCGTCAGCAGATGGAGCTGGTAGACAACAACTGGAGCAACTACACGGAAAAGGCACAGGGTTCTGTTCTGTGGATGTTCCGCAGCTGTAAGGATATGATTTCCGACTGGAACATCCCCAACATTCTGGAAGAAATGAACGCACCCGTCAGTGACGGCAAGACCTTGAAGCTTCTGGCTATTTCCAGCAGTTTCGGTGAAAACACCAACCATTATGTGTATGATGCTGCTATGGCCGAGGGCTATGACACTGTCATTGTTGGCAGACTGTATGCCAGCGGCTGCACCCTGCAGACCCACCTGGAAAAAGCCCTGTCCGGTGAAAACTTCTACCGCTACACCAAAATCCAGGACGGCACTTGGGAAGAATACAAGAACACTTCCATGCTCACTGCCCTGCAGGACGAAGATTGGGATGTGATCTTCATGCAGCAAAGCGCTCACCGTTCTCCCATGCCCGAAACCTACGTTTCCGGAGATGTTGATTACATCGACGAGCTGGTTTCCTATGTAAGAGCAAACAAGACAAATCCCAAAGCCCGGTTTATTTGGAACCTGTGTTGGGCTTTTGAAAACGGCGCACCCGAGAGTGAGGTCTGGAACAGATACGGTAAAAACCAGCTGAATATGTATCAGGGTCTGATTGACACCCTGGAGCAGAGAGTTCTGACCAAGAACCATTTCGATGCCATTATCCCCACCGGCACTGCTGTGCAGAACCTGCGTACCAGCTATATTGGCGATACGTTGACAAAGGATAAGCTGCACCTGAATCACCTGGGTCGTATTATGGCTGCCTACACCGTGCTGGCAACCGTGACCGGTGAGCCCATTACAGAAATCAACATCAGCACCTTCGCCAAGGATAATTCTGAAAACTTCTCCATTACGGAAGTTACTGAGCAGGATAAGCTGGCGATTATGGAAGCTGTCAACAACGCAATTGCCAACCCCTACGAAATTACTCAGTCTATCTACACAACAGCTGAATAATGCAAAAGCACCCCCTTGTTCCTTTTGGAACAAGGGGGTAATTTTTATAGGAACTGATTGCCACGGCTTGCATGGCAAGCCTCGAAATGACAGTGGTTAACGGATGTCACTGCGTGCAACGCAGGTGCGTGGCAGTCAGGAATGCCCTTTGAGATACTGATTGCCACGTCGCCTACGGCTCCTCGCAATGACAAGGAAAGATGAAGGTCCTCGCAATGACAAGGAAAGATGAAGGTCCTCGCAATGACAAGAAAAGAGAAGGTCCTCGCAATGACGGTGGTATCACTAGCGGTTAAATTTGCGGTAAGCGCCGGGGGTGGTTCCGGTGGCGGATTTGAACTGGACTATGAAATGGTACTGGTTTTTATAGCCCAGCTGCTCGGCAATCTCCGGCATTGTCGCCCTCTCCTGGGTTACCAGCAGCTCCTTGGCGCGCTCCACTCTGGCTGTGATAACATCCTTCATCGGCGAGCTGTCATAGATTGCCCGGTAGGCAGCGTGGAACCGGGAAACGCTGAGATTGACCGTTTTTGCCATATCTGCCACTACCCAGTCCTTCTCCGGGTTAGATATAATTTCACTATGGATTTCCCGGATTTTCTTCCGGTCTGCCGGGTTTACCCCGTGGTATGCGCTATCGTCCTCCAGGTTCCGGGACAGCTTTACCAGCATTTGAATCAATAGCGCATCCAGCATATCCTCATACCCCGGCGCCTGCCCGGATAACTCAATACGGATTTCCCGGAACAGCGGCGCCAGAAAGCTATGGTCCTCCGGATAAAAAATTTCTCCTACCGGAATGTGGTACTTTTCCAGCAATTCTCCAAATTCCTGATGGCAGTGCAGCCAGTGCATCCGGGTCTCCTGGGCAAAATAATGCCACCTGGGCATTTTAGGCGCTGAAATCATACAGGCATGGGGCTTTGCCTGAACCTTTTCGCCCTTGACACCAATTTCCACAGAGGTGGGAAAGTAAAAAAAGCAATATAGCCCCGGTTGCATTGATTGGGAAAGACTGGTGCCCGCTTTCTGGCACCAATTATATTGGGCGCGGAAAATATACATAAGATCACCTTCCTTGCACATAGGCTGATAAAGGGGGGTGGACAACATGGTTATGAGTTGGATTTTTACAGGACTGCTTGCCCTATCGCTGTTTGCTTCCTTGGTGCTGGGAAATGGCAGTGCGCTGGCGGCAGCTGTGCCACAGGGTGCCCGGGACGGCGTTAATCTGGTGCTATCCATTGCGGGATCCATCTGCCTGTGGAGTGGCGTTGGCAAGCTGATGGAAGTGGTTGGTTTTACAGGGTTTCTGTCAAAATTGCTCAGCCCTCTGCTGCACAGGCTGTTCCCTTCCACAAGGCAGGACAAAGACCTTGGGCAAAGCCTGAGCGCCAACGTATGCGCCAACTTTCTGGGGTTAGGCAACGCTGCCACGCCGATGGGTATTCAGGCTGCGCAGCGCCTTGCAAAACGTTCCGAGGGCATTGCTTCAGACGAGCTGTGTCGGCTGATTGTGCTCAACACTGCCTCCATTCAGCTGCTCCCTGCCAACGTGGCAGCTGTGCGGGTCAGCCTGGGCTGTCAAACGCCCTTTGACATCCTTCCTGCAGTATGGATCACAAGCCTTTGTTCAGCTTCTCTGGGGCTTTGCGCTGCCTGGCTTTTGGGAAAGGTATGGCGCAGATGACGGATTATATCGTACCTGTTTTGTTGTTCGCCGCTTGCGCTGTTGCCTTGCGAAAAAAGGAAAACGCTTATGATTTGATGCTTCTGGGGGCAAAGGACGGCTTAAAGCTGCTGGTCAGCCTGATACCCACGCTTATTTTGCTGCTCACAGCCGTAACAATGCTGCGGGCCTCCGGCGCAATGGAAATGCTAAGCCGGTTCTTCGCTCCGGCATTTTCTGTGCTGGGCATTCCCCCGGAAACGGCGATTTTGGTGCTGGTTCGTCCTATCAGCGGCAGCGCCGCTTTGGCCTTGGGGGCTGATTTAATGGCGCAATACGGCGTTGATTCCCTGGTTGGACAAACTGCCGCAGTTATGCTCGGTTCCACAGAAACCACCTTTTACACCATCAGCGTGTATTTTGGCGCAGCAGGTATCAAAAAAACAAGATACACCCTGCCGGCGGCGCTGATTGCGGATATAACAGGCTTTGTGGTAGCCTCGCTGACCGTCAGGCTTTTTTTATAGAATAAACGATTTTGCGAAATGTGTCAATAAATTATCACGGAAGTCAGCAGGTGCCCGAAAGGGACTGATTGCCACGTCGCTACGCTTCTCGCAATGACGAGAAAGTATGAAGGTCCTCGCAATGACGACAGAAAAATAGATTGCCACGTCGCTGCGCTCCTCGCAATGACACAAAAAACGGTCGAAGAAATCTTCGACCGTTTTTCAGCACTTTTACTGAAGGGAGATATTAATAGAACTTTCTCTTGTTCTTACGGGCAGCTTCAGACTTCTGCTTACGCTTCAGGCTGGGGCTGACATAGTGCTCGCGCTTCTTAACTTCAGCAATGACGCCCTCCTTGGCACAGCTACGCTTGAAACGACGCAGAGCGCTCTCCAAGGACTCATTTTCCTTTACGCGAATTTCAGACATGGTTTTCCCTCCCTCCGATGGCATCCGGCTATTTCCAGGATGCGTTCAGGGCCTGCAATCAGGCTTTAGTATTATATGCCGAAACAAGGAAATTGTCAAGGGGATTTTCCGGTTTTTTCATCCGAAAAATACATTTTTTCTTACTTAACAATTAAATTGACCAGCTTATTTTTGACAACGATGGTCTTGATAATGCTGCCGCCCTGTTTCTCCAGGAACTTGGCAATTTTCTCATCGGCAGTGACCTTCGCCACAACCGTTTCGTTATCCAGGTCTGCATCCAGTTCCACAGTGCCACGCATTTTGCCGTTGACCTGAACCGCAATGGTCACCTGAGTATCCTTGCACTTTGCTTCATCATAAGTGGGCCAGGGCTCATAGGCGATGGTGTTGTCATGACCCAGGGTCTGCCAGATTTCCTCGCCCACGTGGGGGATAATGCAGGAAATCATCTTAATGAAGCCCTCGGCGTACTCTCTGGGGCAAGTACCGACCTTATAAACCTCGTTGACAAAAACCATCATCTGGGCAATAGCGGTATTGAAGCCCAGCTGCTCAAAGTCGGCGGTGACTTTCTTGACAGTCTGGTGGTAAATCTTGGTCAGCTTGCCGTCGTCGGTTTCGGTGATGTTGCCGGGTTCCGTGAAGAAGTTCCAGACACGGTTGATAAACTTTCTGGCGCCTGCCACAGCAGTGGCACTCCAGGGCTTGGAAACCTCCAGCGGACCCATAAACATCTCATAAAGACGCAGAGTATCCGCACCGTACTCCCGGACAATGTCACTGGGATTGACAACAAATTCCGGGAAACGCTTACCCATTTTAATGCCGTTCTCACCCAAAATCATACCCTGGTGCACCAGCTTCTTAAAGGGCTCCTTCACAGGAGACAGCCCCTGGTCGTAAAGGAAGCGGTTCCAGATACGGGAGTAAATCAAGTGACCCACTGCGTGCTCAGGTCCGCCAATGTACAAGTCAACAGGCATCCAGTGCTCCAACAGCTTCTGGTCGCAGAATTCCTTGTCGTTCTTGGGGTCGATGTAGCGCATAAAGTACCAGGAGGAACCGGCAGAACCGGGCATGGTAGAGGTCTCACGCAGCCCCTTAACGCCATTACGGTCATACTGCTTCCACTGGGTTGCATTCTCCAAAGGCGCTTTGCCGTTCTTGCCCTTGTAGTCCTCCAATTCCGGCAGAATCAAAGGCAACTCTTCATCCGGCAGGAACACAGTTTCACCCTTCTCGTTGTAGATACAAGGAACCGGCTCGCCCCAGTAACGCTGACGGGCAAAAATCCACTCACGGAAGTGATAGTTGTTCTTTCTTCTTGCCACACCGGCATTTTCCAGCTTCTGGGTGATGGCTTCCTTTGCCTCCTCTACCGTCAGACCGGTAAATTCTTCAGAGTTCATCAGCTTGCAGCCTTTGCCAAGGTAATCCTGCTTTTCAAAGGCGCACTCGGACACATCCCGTCCCTTAATGACCTGAACCATCGGAA
This sequence comes from Oscillospiraceae bacterium, assembly GCA_017516925.1. Lineage (GTDB taxonomy): Bacteria > Bacillota > Clostridia > Oscillospirales > Oscillospiraceae > Faecousia. The sequence goes on from JAFXAQ010000067.1 coordinate 25,875, forward strand.
TGTTATGGGCAACAGCGTATTCAAAGTCTCGCTGGTCATGGCTGGGAACAGCCATAACAGCGCCGGTGCCGTAATTGCCCAGAACAAAGTCACCGATAAACACAGGTACTTCCCTGCCGTTGACCGGATTGATGGCATAGACACCATTCAAGGGACAACCGGTCTTGGTCTTGGTGGCATCGGTGCGGTCAATATCGCTCTTTTTGGCAGCTTCGGCAATATAAGCCTCAACCTCTTCCCGGTTTTCCACCCGGTCCATAAGGTTCTGGACAATCTTGCCATCCGGGGCAAGGACCATAAAGGTAATGCCGTAGATGGTTTCAATACAGGTGGTATAAATGGAGAACTCACCGCCACCCACCAGCTTGAAATCCACCTCAACGCCGGTGGACTTGCCAATCCAGTTGCGCTGAATTTCCTTGGTGGATTCGGGCCAGTCAATTTCCTCCAGACCCTCCAGAAGCTTCTCGGCAAAGGCAGGCTGGTCAATGACCCACTGCATCATATTCTTTTTCACAACAGGATAGCCGCCACGCTCGGACTTGCCGTCGATAACCTCGTCATTGGCAAGCACAGTGCCCAGCTCCTCGCACCAGTTGACAGGCATTTCAATCCGCTTTGCGTAGCCTGCCTCCCACAGCTTCTTAAAAATCCACTGTGTCCACTTATAGAAATCCGGGTCGGAAGTGGCAACGCACTTGGACCAGTCGTAATCAAAGCCCAGTTCTTTCAGCTGCTTGGAGAAGGTCTCAATATTTTGCTGAGTAAAGCCGTTGGGGTGGTTACCGGTAGAGACCGCATACTGCTCCGCAGGCAGACCAAAGGAGTCATAGCCCATAGGGTGCAGCACGTTGTAGCCCTGCATACGCTTCATACGGGACATAATATCCGTAGCGGTGTAGCCCTCCGGATGACCTGCGTGCAGACCCACACCGGAAGGATAAGGGAACATATCCAGCACATAATATTTCGGCTTGGAGAAGTCCCACACGTCAGTGTGGAAGGTATCGTGCTCCTGCCAGTATTTTTGCCATTTGGCTTCTACTTTGCCGTGTTCGTAATTCATCTTTATAACCTCTCTTATTCCGGTGTTACAATGTCACTCAGGTCAATGACCTCGGCATCTGCCCAGAGGCGCTCCAGAGAATAAAACTCACGGGCTTCCTCCGTAAACACGTGGACAACCACGCTGCCAAAGTCCAGAAGCTCCCAGGTGTTGCCCCGGTGTCCTTCCCGACCCAGCATAGGCTCCCCCAGCTGCTCAAACACATATTCTGCGTGGTCACACAGGGTTTTGACATGGGTGTTGGAGGTGCCGGTGCAGATAATAAAATAATCTGCCAAGGAGGAAATCTCGGTAATTTTCAAAAGCTTAATGTCGTGACCCTTTTTCTCATCCAGAGCCTTGGTCACCTCGTAGGCAACTTCCTTTGCTGTTAACATATTTTCTCTTCCTTTCCATTCAGCCAAGCCAGCGCCTGCTGTGAGCCGGGAGATATTTCCCTGCCCTGCTGACGCAGCATAGCCAGTGTCATTTCCAGCCCCTGCTTCAGGGCCTTATCCAAATCTGTGTAAGCAAGCTGGCGAAGCGCTTCCACCCCTTCCAGGGTGCGGTTGGGCTCCACATAGTCTGCCACATAGATGATTTTTTCCAGGGTATTCATATTCGCCTTACCGGTGGTGTGGGAACAAATTGCGCTGACCACCGCTTGGTTTTCCCCAAAAATCCGCTGAGCCACCAGACTTCCGGTGAGGGCATGGAGCGTTTTCGGATTATGTTGGGCAAAGTCGTCCAGCTCCACGTCGTAGGTGCGGCACAGCACCAGCTGCAGCGGTCCGTCCAGAGCCTTTGTTACATCGTGAAGCAGCGCCGCCCGGGCCGCATCGGTCTCGTCTGCGCCCCAGCGCTTCGCCAATTCCACTGCTGTGTCCCGGCAGCCCAAAACATGCTTGACCCGGTTGGGCTTCAGCAGGTTCACCACCTCCTGCTCCAACCGCTCCATAGGCAGGTGGCGCAGGTTCTTTCCGGTGTTGTACAGACCCTTTATCTGGATATACCGGGCAACGTCATCGGGAAGTACCGCATCTGCGCAGCGAAACGCCAGAAGCCTGCGAACATCTGCCCCGGTGAGTACAGAGATGCTTTCCTCCACTCTCTGGTCATCCGGGCAGAAGCTGTCCAGATTCTCCTCCGGAGAGTGAATCTCCACACCGGGAAGCTGCGCAAAACACAGCTCCAGCATTTTTATTCTATCCGCCAGGGCTGCCGCTTCCTGCTGGGGCTGCTCCTTATGGGCAGCAGCAGAGGGAATGATAAACAGCTTATCCAAATTGCGCTGCGCAATGGCTTGCTTCGCCGCCTGAACGTGACCTAAATGGGGCGGGTCAAAGCTGCCACCGTAGATACCGATACGTTCCATAGTATGCTCTCCTTACTGCTTTTCCCGTAACTGACGCTCTCTGTCCCGTTCAATTGCTTTTTCAATCGCCTGCTTGCGGAAATATTCGTTGCGCTGTTCTCTGGCCTTTCGGTCTGCCTGACGGCGGGCCTGGGCACCCTTTCGCACCGGGTTGCTCTTGGCTACGGTAATCGGCTTTTTCTTGGCGCGGCCTGTTTCGTTACGCTCTGCCTGCAGCTTTTCGCTGAAGCGATAGATAATAAACTTGGTACCAATCACGCCGACGCCTTCAGCGCCGGTGGCCTGGCAAAGCTCGTCGCAGACCTCCCGGGGGGTCATCATCGCGCCCTCCAGAACCTTTCCCTTTACCAGCTCCCGGGCAGTCAGCTGGGTTTCCGCTTCGGCAATCACTGCCTCTGTCACACCGCCCTTACCTACCATCAGGGTGGTTTCCAGGGTGTTTGCCTGACCGCGCAGCTCTGCCCGTTCTTTACTTGTCAGCATAACCTGCCTCCTTCATTTTCTCATAAAACAACTTCAGTGCATTTGCACGGTGAGAAACTTCATTCTTTTCCTCGGGAGAAAGCTCTGCAGTGGTTTTTCCCAAGGGGGGATAATAGAAAATAGGGTCATAACCAAAGCCGTTCTCCCCTGCCGGCGCTCTTGTCAGTTCTCCGTGGATTTCTCCCCGGGCCTGAATGACCTTTCCGTCCGGTGTAACAAAGCTAATTACACACACAAACTGCGCCTGGCGCTGTCCGTCGGGTACGTGCTCCGTGTTTTTGAGCAACAGCAGGAGTCTCCCCCAATCGTCCAGACTTTCATCAAAGCCATACCGGGCAGAGTAAATTCCCGGCTCACCGTTTAAAGCATCCACTGCAATGCCGGAGTCGTCTGCCAGCGCAGGAAGTCCTGTGGCTTTCATCACAGCCTCCGCCTTTAGAAGAGAGTTTTCCTCAAAGGTGGTGCCGGTTTCCTCCACATCAATGTCCACCCCAAGGGCAGACTGCAGCACCAGCTCAATGCCGAATTTCTCCGTAATTTTGCTAATTTCCTGCAGCTTATGGGGATTTTTGCTTGCTAAAACTACCTTCATTCCAGAAGCGCCTCCACAAAACTCTTTGCTTCGAAGATCATCAAGTCCTCCGACTGTTCGCCAACACCTACGAATTTCACGGGGATTTGCAAGGTATCGGCAACCGAAATCACAATGCCACCTTTGGCGGTGCCGTCCAGCTTTGTCAAAGCAATGGCGGTAACGCCGGCAATTTCCCGGAACTGCTTCGCCTGAATAAGACCGTTCTGTCCGGTGGTGCCGTCCAGAACAAGAAGTACCTCCGTAGCTGCCTCCGGCAATTCCCGGGACACAATCCGGCTGATTTTATTCAGCTCGTTCATCAGGTTCTGCTTATTGTGCAGCCGTCCGGCAGTATCCACAATAATCACATCTGCGCCCTTTGCCCGGGCTGACTGAATGCCGTCATACACAACAGATGCCGGGTCGGCACCCTCATGCTGGCGCACAATGGCTGCGCCGGAACGCTCTGCCCAGATTTCCAGCTGGTCGGCAGCGGCAGCCCGGAAGGTATCTCCGGCTACCAGCAGCACACGCTTCCCTTGAGAAGTCAGCTGGGTGGCAATCTTGCCAATGGTTGTTGTCTTTCCCACACCGTTGACACCGATAACCAAAATCACAGAGGGCGTTGTGGAAAGGTTCAGCTGGGTGTCCCCTACGTTCAGCATTTCCACAAGAATTTCCTTCAAGGCGGTCTTCGCCTCGTCGGTAGTTTTCAGGTGCTGCTCCCGGACAGCTTTTCGCAGCTTTTCCGTAGCCTTTAAGGCAGTATCTACCCCAAGGTCTGCCAGAATTAAGCATTCTTCCAATTCATCATAAAAATCGTCGTCAATTTCCGAAAAGCCGGTAAAAACACTTCCCAGGGTGCTTCCCAAGGCATCCCGTGTCTTGGCAAGCCCCTGCTTGATTTTATCAAAAAAACCCATACTGGCTCCTTTACTCCGTAATACCCAGCTGATTTTCCATCTGGTTCAGGTCCAGACGCAGCAGCTTGGAAATACCTTGCTCCTGCATCGTCACACCGTAAAGCACATCGGAGGCTTCCATCGTGCCACGGCGGTGCGTAATGACAATAAACTGGGTGTTGGTGCTTAAGTTGCGGAGGTATGTTGCAAAACGCTCCACGTTCCGGTCATCCAGCGCCGCATCAATCTCATCGAGGAGACAGAAAGGTGTGGGACGAACCTTCAAAATAGCAAAGTACAATGCCGTTGCCACAAAGGCCTTTTCGCCACCGGAGAGCAATGTGATGGTTTTCACCTGTTTTCCGGGAGGCTGCACCCGAATCTCTATGCCGCAGGTCAAGGGCTCCTCCGGGTCCTCCAAAATCAGCTGGCCCTTACCGCCACCGAACATCTCTTCAAAGACAATACCGAAATGGTGGTTGATTTTCTGGAATTCCGCCACGAAGATGGTTGTCATCTCCTGGGTAATCTCCCGGATAATGCCCTCCAGCTCCTTCTTGGAATTGAGCACATCATCCCGCTGGTCCACCAAATAGCTGTAGCGCTCGTTGACACGGGCATACTCCTCGATAGCACCCAGGTTGGGGGTGCCCAGTGCGGAAATTTTCCGCTTCAGCTCGCCAATTCTCCGGTTACCGGAGGCAACAGATTCGATCTCACCACGCTTTTGCGGGGCTGTGCCGGGGGTCAGCTCATAGTAATCCCACAGCTTATCGATAATCTGCTTTTCTTCCATATCCGCAGATGCCTTCTTATTCTCAAGACGGGCGCATTCACGCTCCATATCCAGGATTTCCTTACTCTTATCCTGAGCATCCTTTTCAGAACGGGTCTTGGAGGCCTCTGCCTCCGCACGCTGAAGCAGGGCATTTTCCATACCGGTACGCATCCGGGCGGTTTCCTCGTCATTGCTCTGCTGCTTTGCCAGAAGCTGGGCAATCTGGTCTTCGTAATTCTTATTTTCTGCCCGGAAGGCTTCCATCAGCACCAGCTTCTTGTCCCGGTCGCCCTCCATATCCCGACGGAGATTTTGCAGGTCCGTAACATGGTTCTGGGCAGTGGTCTTCTCTGCTTCCAGCGCAGCCTCCTCGGTCTTCAATGCCGTCATACGCTCTGTGACCTGACTCATAGACTGGGATGCATCCTGCTGGGTGTTCTGCAGAGTTGCCAGCTTGGACTTGGTTTCCGCCAGCTGGGTATTTAGCATTTGCAGCTTTGCCTGTCCGGATACATAGCGCTCTGTATCGTTGCGCTCCCGACCGTCCAGCACTTCCTTTTCCCGGCGCGCCGAGGTCATGGCATCCACAATGGCATTTACCATAATCTCATGCTGCTTTTCCTGTCCCTGCAGACGAAGCACCTGGTCTTCCGCCTGACGCAGCTGGTCCCTGGCGGCAGTCAGCTGGAAGTCCACCTGGTCCAAGGCGCGCTGGGCTTCCTGCAGGTCCTGCTCGCAGCTTTGCTGCTTGTTAAGCAATTCTTTTTCCTGAGCAGTCAGCTTTTCCAGCTCATTGGCTCGGCTTAAGATGCCGGCTTCCTTATTCACAGAACCGCCGGTCATGGAACCGCCGGGGTTAATCACCTGTCCGTCCAGAGTAACAATCTTAAACCGGTTCTGGAACTGCTTTGCCATAGCAATGGCAAAGTCAATATTCTCCGCAATGACAATTCTGCCAAGCAGATTGTCCATAATTCCCTGGTAACGCTTGTCGGTTTGAATCAGGTTGGAGGCGATGTCCACAAAGCCACGAGAGCGTTCCAAGCCACTTTCCTTCAGCTCTTTTCCCTTCACAACGGAAATGGGCAGGAAGGTAGCCCGTCCGCCACCGGTACGCTTCAGGAAGGAAATGGCGGCCTTGGCATCCTGCTCGTTATCCACAACAATCTGCTGCATCGCGCCGCCCAAAGCAATCTCAATGGCGACGGTATATTCGTCATCGGTGCGAAGCAGGCGGGATACCGGTCCGTGGATGTTTCGCAGGGCGCCACGCTGACTCTCCTGCATCACCATCCGGACAGACTTCTGGTAGCTTTCAAAATCTCGCTCCATTGCCTGAAATACACGGATTTTCGCCTGAATGCTGTCCAGCTTATTCACCAGCTCCCGGTTTTCCTGGGTCAGCTCGTCCCGGCGCTTCTGCCGGTTCTGCTGACGCAGGGTGTAGCCGGCAATGGCATTGTTGCAGGCAGTAACCTCTTCCTGCGCCTTTCGCAGTTCTGCCAGACACGCTGCCTGAGCAGATTTTGCCTCATTTTCCCGGGCTGCGCCGGACTGCAGGTCACTGTTTAACTGGTCCAGACGTTCTTCATTTTCTTCCCGGCTGGTCTCCAAGCCACGCAGGTCAGCTTCCCGACCGGCGATTTCAGCAGTCAGGGTACTTTCCGTTGCACGCAGCTCCAGAAATTGCCGGGTAATTCCCTCTGCGCTGGCGGTCATGGCAGCCAGCTCCTGCTGCAGTGCGCTAAGCTGTGCCCGCTTTTCTGCCAGCTCTGCTTCAATGGCTACCAGTCTTTCCTGGGTCTGGGCAAGCTGGGCGGAAATGCCGCCGTTGCGGTCCTCCTGACCCTGCAGTTCTTCTTCCACACGCTGGATATTTTCCTCGTTGTTGCGGATATTTCCCTGCAGAACAGCCATTTGACCGTCCAGCTGCTGGTGGGTCTGCTCCAGGAAATTCACCTGCAGACGGATGCTTTCCAGTTCACCGTCCCGGTGGTGCAGCTCTGCGCCCAGCTGTTCAGACTGGGTGTAAAGCTTGTCCAGGTCTTCGTGGGCCTGCTGCAGCACAAAGGATGCGGAGGCATAGTCCTCCTCTGCCTTCTTGGCAGCTGCAGACAGCTTTTCCAGGGTGTCCAGCCACACGGCAACCTCAACGCCCTGCAACTCCTCTTTCAGCTCCAGATACTGCTTTGCCTTTTCTGACTGACGCTTTAAAGGCTCCAGCTGCAGCTCCAGCTCCGAAACCTTGTCGCCGATACGAAGCAAATTATCCTCCGTATGGGCAAGCTTACGCTCCGTTTCCTCTTTGCGGTGGCGATACTTGGAAATGCCTGCCGCCTCCTCAAAAATCTCACGGCGGTCCGCACTTTTCAGGGACAGGATTTCGTCAATTCTGCCCTGACCGATGTTGGAATAGCCCTCTCTGCCAAGACCCGTGTCCATAAACATCTCGTTGATGTCACGCAAGCGGGCAGACTGTCGGTTGATGTAATACTCGCTGTCACCGCTGCGGTAGTACCGCCGGGTAACCATCACCTCGTCTGCGTCATAGGGCAGTGCCCGGTCCGTATTGTCCAAAGTCAGGGTCGCTTCCGCAAAGCCCACCGCCGCACGCTTCTGGGTGCCGCCAAAAATCACGTCCTCCATTTTTGCGCCACGGAGGGTCTTGGTACTCTGCTCGCCCATAACCCACAAAATCGCATCGGAAATATTCGATTTGCCGGAGCCATTAGGACCCACAATGGCGGTAATATCATCGCCAAAACGGATGACGGTCTTATCCGGGAAGGACTTAAAGCCCTGTACTTCCAAACTTTTTAAATACACAACATAACCTCTTTGTAATTTTAGTTATAACAAATCAATTTATTATACTGAAAACGCAAAGAAAATGCAAGTGTTATGCTATGTTTTTTCCGCTATTTTTCCTTTTGACAAACTGCTGTAAAATTTCTATAATGGAGGTGAAAAGAGGTGCAGACTATGAAAATGGTTTTACTCACTGCGCTGGGTGTGGGCGGCGCCACCGTGTTCGGCTCGCTGCTGGGCTTTGTTTTTAAGAAAATCTCCCACAAATTCAGCGATATTGTACTTGCCTTTGCCGCAGGTGTTATGCTTTGCGCAGCAGTAACAGGGCTGATACTGCCGTCTCTGGAATACGAAAGCTTCTCCCCTGTTGTGATGACTGTTAGCGGTGTGTTTGCAGGCGCGCTGTTTTTGAATGTACTGGACAAGCTGGTACCTCATCTGCATCGGCTTGCCGGGATTGACCGGGAGCAGCATCCGGACAATGCCAAAAAGCTGAACAAGGTGCTTCTGTTTGTAATGGCCATCGGCATTCACAATCTGCCGGAGGGTATTGCTGCGGGTGTGGGCTTTGGCAGCGGCAACCATACGCAGGCAATCACCATTGCCGCAGGTATTGCCCTGCAAAACATCCCGGAGGGTATGGTGATTATCGGTCCTATGCTGGCAGCCGGAATGCCCCCGGGACGCACCTTCGCCTGTGCGCTGGCCACCGGCATTATCGAAGTGTTGGGAACTATTCTGGGATATTACGCAGTGAGCCTTTCTTCGGCGATTTTGCCCTTTGCCCTTGCCTTTGCCGGAGGCACAATGCTCTATGTAATCAGCGACGAAATGATTCCTGAGACCCATCATGATGATGCCCGGGGCGTCACCTATTCCCTGCTGGCAGGCTTTTGCCTGATGCTGGCTATGGGTTATTTCCTTGGATAATAAAATCGCCCAGCGGCATATTGCCACTGGGCGATTTTTCACTTGGTATAGGCAAGGCTTATCCAGCCCTTAGCAGTTTTACCCCATTGGGCGCTGCCCACCTGTTGGGTTTCCAGAATTTCCACTTTTTCGTTTTTGCTGAGATAGCCCACCACTTTGTATGTGGTACCCGGACCGCTGCGTATCCGCAGACTGTCCGCTGTTACGGTTTTTACCACCGGTTGTGCATCTTGGATGTCCAACGTTACATAGTACAGGCTGATCCAACCCTTGTCTATTCTGCCCCAGACAGCGCTGCCCACAGTTTTCTGCTCCAGAATGGTTACCTTTGCGCCATTGTTCAGATATCCCGCAATGTCATAGGAGGTACCGGGTCCCTTGCGGATTCGCAGCTGCTTATCCACCTTGACTGTACCGGTGACGGTGGCTTGCGTCTGGGTGTCCATAACCACATAGGAAAGGCAAATCCAGCCTTTGTCTATCTTGCCCCAGTTGAGGCTGCCACCCTTGGCAGTTTCCGTAACGGAAACCCGGGCGCCGTTATTCAAATACCCTACAATTTCGTGGCTGGTACCCGGACCGCTGCGTATCCACAGCTGTCCGCTGACCTTTACGGTACCGGTTTGCACAGGCTTGGTGGCCGGGGCTTCCGGTTCCTCTTCATTCAGAACCACGTAGTTCATACTGATCCAGCCTTTATCTATCTTGCCCCAGTTTTTCTGGGTCTGCAAAATCGACACCTTGTCGCCATCATTCAGGTAACCGGCAACATCGTAGGAGGTACCGGGTCCGGTACGAATGCGAAGCTGTCCGCCACCGTCCACCCTGACTGTGCCGGTTTGGGGATTTGCTTCCGGTTGCGTCGCAGCGTCATAGGTTGTGTATTGCAGGCAAACCCAGCCCAAGTTGCATTTTCCCCAAGTGAAGCTGCCGCCCTTGGCGGTTTCCGTAATCACAAGGACTGTGCCTGTATTGATTTTCTGGATGGATTGGTAGTTTGTACCGGGACCTTTTCGGACATTGAGCCCGTCGGTGGTAACGGTAACTGTAACGCCCTGCTGCGGCAATTCTTCCTCTTGCACCTGGTCCGGCGACACCCAGCGGGCATAGAGTCTTGCACTTTTGGTAGCGCTGTCCAGTTTTTCCACCCTGGTACCGCCGGATTTTGCGGTATACCAGCCCTTGAAGGTATAGCCGGCATAAGTAGGTGTCGGCAGAATTTCCGCAGTTAAGGACGCATCATAGCCCTGCACATTGGGGCTTACCTTGCCGCCGCAGGCATCGTAAAGGGTATAGCAGAAATTCTCCGGCGGTGTCTGAGAATATTCGCCGTTCAGGTAAATGTTCGCCTCACTTAAACGGCGGCGCAACAAAAAGGTCTTGATTTGTCCACCGGCATTGCACCACAGGGTAAATGCGTGAATGAGCTGATTTCCGGTGGCGCCGCTGATAACCGCATTATAAAGGGTTCCGGTTTCGGAATACATCCAGCCTGTACCGCAATTGTAAGAAAACAGCATCAATGCGTCAAACTGGTTTTGGGTAAGGGTTAAATTATTTTTTGCCGCAAACTGATTGATTGCACTGGCAAAACGATTGATAAAGCTGCGCAGAAGCGCCTCCGCTTCCTCCTCCGGAATTCCGTTTTTCTGGTATTCCTCCAGCTTTTCATCCGGGCATTTGGTGCCGTAGCCCACTGTCCACTGGGCATAATCCCAGTATGGCTTGCGGCTGAAGCCCTCTTCCTTTTTTAATAAATTCAGTCCTTCCTGGCTGATGGTCAGCGCATTGTCACCGCGAACCCCAAAAGGCATTAACCCAAACACAATGACAATCGCCAGAATAAGACCGGTTATTCGTTTATGTAACATATGCGCTCCTTTCTCTTTGCTGTTGTCATTATAGCAGAGAACAAGTGCCAAAGCAACTGACAATTACCGGAAGCGCTGCATAATCTTCTCAGCGTCCTTCCCTTGCATTTTAGTACTACCTGTGATAGAATCAGGAAAACGCAAGAAAGGAGAACGGTTATGGCAAAGGTTATGCTGGCAATGAGTGGCGGCGTAGACAGCTCCGTGGCTGCGCAGCTTATGCAGCAGGCAGGCTTTGACTGCATCGGCGCTACCATGGTTTTGTGCAGTGATGCCGGGGTGCTGGATGCAAAAGCTGTGGCTGACCGATTGCACATTCCCTTTTACAGCTTTGACCACACCGAGGATTTTAATCGGTTGGTCATTGAAGATTTTATAGGCTGCTATGAACAGGGCGGCACACCAAATCCCTGTGTTACCTGCAACAAGAAAATTAAATTTGACGTACTTTTGCAGCGAGCCCTGCAGATGGGCTGTGACTGCCTCGCCACAGGACATTACGCAAGAATTCTCCGGGAAAACAACCGTTTTCTCCTGTATAAAGCAAAGGACCCCGGAAAGGACCAAAGCTATTTTCTCGCCTGTTTAAATCAGCATCAGCTTTCCCACACGCTGTTTCCGCTGGGTGAGCTGACCAAAGAACAGGTGCGGCAAATTGCCGAAGCGCAAAGCTTTGTCACAGCCAAGAAAAAGGATTCTCAGGATATTTGTTTTATCCCTGACGGAGATTATAAAGCCTTTATGGAGCGCTATACCGGCAGGACCTATCCCGGAGGTGACTACCTGAACCAATCCGGTCAGGTGGTGGGACATCACCAGGGTGCTGTGGGCTACACCATCGGTCAGCGGAAGGGCTTGGGAATCGCTTTGGGCGAACCGGCTTATGTCGTTGATAAGAATATGGCACAAAACACGGTAACGTTAGGCAAAAACGAAGATTTGTTCCGGACAACGCTGCTTGCGGACAACTGGAATTTCATTCCCTTTGATACGCTGGAAAAACCCTTGCAGGTAAAAGCCCGGGTGCGGTATCGCCATACAGAACAGCCTGCCACCGTTTATCCTATGGAAAACGGTCTGGCAAAGGTGGTATTTGCAGAGCCTCAGCGGGCCATTACCACCGGGCAGGCGGTTGTCTTGTATGACGGGGATATGGTCATCGGCAGCGGAACTATTCAGAAAGTATTATAAACAAGCCCAAAAACAAGCAAGCCGGACCCGTCGGCGTACAGCTGGTACGTCAGGGTCCGGTTTGCTTGTCTTTGGGGGTTTATTGACACGCTGAGGGAAAGTATTCTTTTACAAAATCCACTTCCTTGACCTGGAAGGTTTTTCCGTTTAAGTGGCTTAAGCTTCCGGCTTCGGTGGTAAAACAGAAGGTCAGCTTATAAGAATAAAGCGCCTGATAATTCCGGTCAAAGCGCTTGTCCAGCTTGCCGTATTTGCCGTCACCCAACAAAGGGTGTCCGGCATGGGCAAACTGGGCACGAATTTGGTGGGTCCTTCCGGTGATCAGTTCACATTCTACCAAGGACAAGCCCTTTTGACTGGCCAGGGTGATATAATTGGTCTGGCAGGTTTTAGCGCCGGGCTTGGGTGTGTCGGACACGAAAACACGGTTTTTCTTGGCATCCTTGAAAAGGTAGCCCTTCAAAGAGCCTTTCGGTGGCTTGGGGGTTCCCTCCACAATTGCCAAGTACCGCTTATCCAGTTCCCTGTCCTTGATTTTTTGGTTCATTACCCGCAGCGCCTCTGCGGTTTTTGCGGCAATGACAATACCGCCGGTGTTTCGGTCTATCCGATTACACAGCGCCGGAGTGAAGGCGTTCTCCCCTCTCGGACTCCACTCCCGCTTTTGATAGAGGTAAGCCTGAATATGGTCAATGAGGGTTCTGCCGTACTCTGCACCGTCGTGGGGGTGCACTGCCAGACCGGGGCGCTTATCCACCAGCAAAATCTGGTCATCCTCATAGACAATATTCAGCTTTGGCGTTGCCACAGTCAGGTACGCATTGTCTTCCCTCGGCTTATCAAAGAACTCGTCATTGATATAAAGCTGCAGCACATCTCCGGCTTGCAGCCGGGTGTCCCGTTCAATCCGGGTACCATTGCACTTTATCCGCTTGATGCGGATATATTTTTGCGCCAGAGATGCCGGAAGAAGCGGTACTGCCTTTGCCAGAAACCTGTCCAGCCGCTGACCGGCATCGTTGGCACCTATCGTAAATTCCTTCATAGCTGCTCCTGATTGGCGGAGAACTGCCGGTCCATCTGCTGGGTGAACTCCAGCGCCGGGTTATAGCCCATTTTCCGCTGGCGGTTATTCATAGCCGCTACTTCCAAAATCACCGCCAGGTTACGTCCCGGGGTGATGGGAATGGTGTTCATAGGAATCTGGACACCCAGAATATCCATATACTGATCCTCCAGCCCCAGCCGGTCATAGACCTTTTGCTTGTCCCAATGAACAATATTTACCACCAGATTCACTTCATTTTCCGCCTTCACAGCGCCCATACCGAACAGCTTCGCCACATTGATAATGCCAATACCACGCAGTTCCACATAGTTGCGAATCAGCTCCGGGGCGGTACCGACCAGCAGCTTATCAGAAACCTTTCGAATTTCCACTGCGTCATCTGCAATTAACCGGTGTCCACGCTTTAAAAGCTCAATGGCTGCCTCGCTTTTGCCAATTCCGCTGTCGCCAATGAGCAAAAGACCTTCACCGTAGACCTCCATCAAAACACCGTGCCGGGTAATACAGGGGGCAAGGACAGATTTGAGGTAGGCAATAATATCGGAAACGATGGTGCTGGTGGCTTGCTTGCTGCGCAGCACGGTAACATTATGCTTTTTTGCCATTTCCAAGCACTGGGGGTCCGGAACAATATCCCGGGCAACCAACAGCGCCGGAGATTTGAAGGAAAACAGACGGTCAAAGGTCATGGCACGTTCTGCCTCGGTCAGCTTTTGCAGGTAGCTGGTCTCCACATTGCCCATCACCTGCAGACGCATAGGCTCAAAGTGGTCATAGTAACCCGCCAGCTGCAGACCGGGTCTTGCCACATCCACTACCGTCAGGCAGATATTTTCATAATCCGTAGCCGCAAAGGCTACCTCCAGATTAAATTCCTTTACCAAGGTTGTCAGCAAAACGCTGTGAATATCATACATATCCGTCACCCTTTACCTGATATTGAAACCATTATACCGATTAGAAACAGGAATAGCAAGAATATTTTGAAAAAACTAAAATTTTTCCAAAAAAACACTTGCTTTTTTTGCAAATGTCTGCTATCATATCTAAGCGCCTGTTTTGGGCGTAGTTTTGAGTATGCATTTCGGATAGGAGGTGCAGTGTATGGCGAAGTGTGATTATTGTGGCAAGGGCGTTACCTTCGGTATTAAGGTTTCCCACTCCCACAGACGTTCCAACAGAACCTGGAAGCCCAATGTGAAGCGGGTTAAGGCCATCGTTAACGGTACTCCGTGCCATGTGTACGCTTGTACCAGATGCCTCCGTTCTAACAAGGTTGAGCGAGCTGTCTGATTTACCCGGCAACCAATAACGGTACTGCTTTGGCAGTGCCGTTTTTTGTTTTATCAGAACAGGTAAAAACCCGAAGGAAGCGCATTGCTTCCTTCGGGTTTCATTTAGCCGAATAACAGGCGGAAATAGTCCGTTTTCAGAACACCGGAGCTATAGGTCATTTTGTTTTTCACAATGGCCTTGATAGATGCCACATATCCTTCCGGAATCACCGTATCCTCGGTAGCCGGCACGAACTTGCCCTTGGTGGCATAGTAAGTGCCAAGCTCAGTCTTCCATTCGTAGTTGGCATTCCACACCAGAGGCATTGCGTCTGAGAACACATCTCTGCCCACCATCAGGCGGGAGTCGTATTCCAAGCCGAACAGGTTGGACAGCGTCGGCAGGATGTCACAGCCGAAGGTGGGAGTATCCACCACGATGGGCTCCATATCCTCCAGGCACCCGCTCCAGATAATCAGCCGGGAATGGTCACGCTGGAAGTAGTTGGTCACTTCGTAGCCGTAAAGCTCAGAAAGGTACGGCATATCTCCCAGTTTGGCATCGTTATCGAGACCATAGGGGAAGTGGTCCGTAGAAATGCAAATGACGGTATCATCGGCAATTCCCTTGGCCTCCAGCTCCGCAACCAGATAGGTCATGGCATCCTCAAAGTCCAGATTGGCAGCCAGGTATCCCTTGACGGTATCGGAATAGGGCAGGTGCGCTACCCGGTCCCAATGGCGCTTGGTCATAGAGTTGCCGGATTTCGTGTAGTTACTGTGACCGCTGACGGTCATATAATACACATTGAAGTGTTCCTTATCAATATAGGTGGGTAAGGTACCGGAGAACATCTCGTAGTCACTTTGCGGCCACGCCTTCTTCACGTATGCCTCCATACCGTTTCCATAGCCCATAAAGCCATCGGAGTAGCCCAGATTTACGTGGGTTTTGTTTCGGCTGTAGTAGGTGTAGGAGTTGTTGTGGAAGGCTTTTCCGTAATAACCCAGACGGTTCAGCTGACTGCCCATAGTGAAGTAGTTCAGGTTATCTGCTGTGTTTTTAAAGGATTTACCGCCGGAGGTAGGTAGCATACCGAAAATGTTCTGGTATTCACCACCGGTGGTACCGGCGCTGGCAGGCTGGTAATAATCGGTAAACTGAATACCCTGATTGGCAAGGCGATACAGCGTCGGCGTCAGTTCCGGGTCAATGACCTCCGCAGAGAATGCCTCGGCAGAAATCATAATCAGGTTCTTGCCCTTAAACAGCCCGGTAAACTCGTTTTGCTTGGAGGGGGTCAGGCTGCTGACATAGTCGTTCAGCTTTTTCTGCTCGGAGCTGGCCTTTTTATTCAGCGCATCAAAGTCCAGGTCCAGCATATTGTAGCCATATTCAATCACCGGCTCAGTGGTCTCCTCCGTGGGTTCTGTTCCCTCGGTTTCCTCGGGTTCAGTACTCTCCGGGACCACAGGTACATCAGGGTTATCGAAGCTGTAGTCCTCGCCAAAGATATGGCTTTGCACATCCAGGCGCAGACCGGAAATCAGACCAAACTCCGATACCGCCGTCTGGAAATTGTACTGCTCGTGGTAAGCAAGGTTCAAAGCCGGATGCATCAGTACAAACAGCACCGCAAAAATATAAATGGCCAGAGAGTAAATAACCGTCAAAATCCGTGTCCGCTTTGTAGACGGCAACGGAACCAAGCCGCCTCTTTGGAATACGAAGAAGATCGCAGCAGGCACTGCCATCAGCAGAATGATAAACAGACCGCCCTTCAGGAAAATCAGCGCCAGCAGCTCTTTAAAGTAGCTGGTCAGGGCATCTCCGGCGCCGCCGGACATAGTGTTAATATCATAAAACTGCTTAAACTGCTTGTAAATCAAAAACTGCACAATATAAGCAAGGCTTGTTCCTACCACCAGAACCCCCGCCACAATGCGGTTTATTTTTGTGTTTTTGGAGATGGTAGAAAACAGATATCCCAAGGAGCCGTAGGCAATACTGAACAGTGTTGTATATACAAGACCGATAGAAAACAGGTTACCAACCGTGGTAATCCGGAACAAAATTTCCAAATACAGCACCGACAGGCTGAAATAGATATTAAATGCCAAATTATCGGTTCGAATTCTCTTTCTCTTTTCCATAACTTTCTCCAGCAGCTTACGCTTTGTCCTTCTTGAAAAGGTTTGTTTTTCTTTCCTGTCCGTTGAGTAATCGAATAACATTGGGTCTGTGCATCCAAATCGCCAATGCCCCTGTGAAGACTCCGCAAAGCATCACCACCGGCCGGTTAAAATGCAAAATCACAAAGCTTAGCGCAAAAGCAGCCGCCGCCAGCACAGAGCCAAGAGAAACATATTGGGTAGAAAAATAAGCAATGGCAAACACCGCCAAAATAATCACCGCAACACGCCAATCTGTCATCAATGCAACAAACAGACCGCTTAAAATGCCCTTTCCACCCTTAAAGCCCAGAAATACCGGACAGACGTGTCCCAAAATGACTGCGGCGCCGCCAAGGGCAGAACCGGCCTGAAAGCCCAGGGAAGGCTTCAGGAGCAATCCGCCGATCACACAGGCAGCAATGGCCTTTTCCGCATCAACCAAAATCACCGTCAATGCCCTGCCTGCGCCATAATTGCGAATAAAGTTGGTTAAGCCGGCATTTCCGCTTCCGTGGCTGCGAACATCGTCACCCATCAGATGGGAAACCAGCACTGCACCGTTGAGATTGCCCAGCAAATATCCAGCTACTACTGTTATCATTACAAACAGCCACACAGTTTATTCCTCCTTATCACCTTTCTGACGAATGGTAATCCGTACCGGCGTTCCCTTGAGTCCAAAAACCTCCCGAATCTGATTTTCCAAATATCTCTGGTAGGAGAAATGGAACAGCCGGGCATCATTGCAAAAAATCACAAAATGGGGTGGCTTGGTGCCTGCCTGGGTCATATAGTAAATCTTCAGGCGGCGTCCCTTATCTGTGGGAGGCTGCACCCGGGCAGTTGCCTCTGCCAGAATGCTATTCAGGGCGCCCGTGGTAATCCGACTGGTGTTCTGGGTATGCACCTCCTGAATCACAGAAAACAGCTTGTCTACACGCTGACCGGTAAGCGCCGACAAAAACACAACCGGCGCATAGGTCATATAGCTCAGTCCGTCCCGGACAGCCGCTTCCTTGTCCCGCATGGTGTTGGTTTCCTTGTCCTCCACAGCATCCCACTTATTCACTACGATAATGGCTGCCTTACCAGCCTCGTGGACAAGTCCTGCAATTTTGGTATCCTGCTCCGTAACGCCTTCATTGGCATCCACCAGAACAAGGCATACATCTGCCCGTTCAATAGCATTGATGGTACGCATATTGGAATACTTCTCAATTGCGTCATCCACCTTGCTCTTGCGGCGCATACCAGCAGTATCAATAAAGCAGTACTTTCCGGACGCATTTTCAAAGTAGGAGTCGATGGCATCCCGGGTGGTACCGGCAACGTTGGAAACAATGACACGCTCCTCCCCCAATATCCGGTTCAGGAGGCTGGATTTGCCCACATTGGGCTTGCCCACAATGGCAACCTTAATCACATCATCTTCTTCCTCGTCCACCGCTTCATCCGGCATATTCTCCAGACACCAATCCAGCAAATCACCGGTGCCGTGACCGTGGACTGCGGAAACCTCAAACAGGTCACCGATACCCAGACCGTAAAATTCGTAAACATCCGGGTTAACAGGACCGACAGAATCGCATTTATTCACAGCCAGCGCAACCGGCTTGCCGGATTTGCGCAGCATCGTTGCCACGTCCACATCTGCGGCGGTTACGCCGGTTCGCACATCTGCCACCATCACAATACAATCCGCCAGCTCAATACCGATTTCTGCCTGACGGCGCATAAACTTCAGCATATCGCTGTCTGTGCCCGGCTCAATACCGCCGGTATCCACCAGCGAAAACTGGCGACCGCACCACTCACAGTCTCCGTAAATACGGTCCCGGGTGACACCGGGGGTGTCCTCCACAATGGAGGTGCGCTGACCTGTGAGCTTATTAAAGAGCATGGACTTACCCACATTGGGTCTTCCCACAATGGCTACCAAGGGCTTTGCCATAGCGCTCACTCCTTCCTGAAAAACTATCTCATATTATTATGCCACAAAATAGCTGGTAAATCAATGAAAATCCACTAACATTTACAATTTTTTTATAGAAGCATTTCCCTGCAAAAAAGGAAAAAGAGGAAGGCGGTATGCCTTCCTCTGCGCTTTCGCTTTTCCTGCCTTAGTCAGCCTTGGCAGCCAGAACCTGACGACCATTGTAGTTACCACAAGCCTTGCAAGCTCTGTGGGGCATGACGGGCTCACCACACTTGGAGCACACTGCTACGCTGGGAGCAGACAGCTTCCAGTTGGAACCACGGCGCTTATCGCGACGGGCCTTGGACACTTTACACTTAGGGACAGCCATGGATGACACCTCCTTGGTCAAACTGCTTTGACAGCATTTCTTTTACTTACTTATCGAGAAGCTGCCGTAAAGCAGCAAAACGGGAGTCTGTTTCTTTTTGGCAGGTACAAGCCTCTTCATTCAGGTTCTTGCCGCAGCCGCAGCAAAGGCCCTTACAGTCCGGCTTGCACAGCAGCTTGGGACTCAGGTTCAGCACGAACACCGTCCGCACAATCTCCTCCAAATCCGCAGCGCCTGCCTCCAAAGGAAACACCCATTCATCCTCACTGTCTTCATTGGACAGCTCCTCCGTCAGCACCACATCCACCGGGATTTCTACCTCCTGGGTAAATGCAACCGCACAACGGTCACATATGCCGTGGAGGCAGGTGGTGATTGCGCCTTGCATAATCAGCACATCTGCGGTATTTCGCACAGTACCGCTAATCAAAACCGGCTCACTGACTGGAAAGCACGTTCCATATTGAAGATCGCTCAGATCTACGCTATCAGAAAAAGATACGGAAGCGCCGGGCACATGAATAATCTCCTTCAGCTCCAGTCGCATAGTATCCCCCTCTTCATAGTCGTGCCTAGATATTATATAGGGTTTTGTGGCATTTGTCAAATACTATTTTGTAAAATTTTCAGTTTTTTCTGCCACCGTTCTATTCCTGCTGCTGTGGACATACATTGAACCAAACCGCTAAAGGAGGCTGGCTATGGAAAACATTTACGCAGATATTGCCAAACGAACCGGTGGCAATATTTATATCGGTGTTGTGGGACCTGTGCGGACCGGAAAATCTACACTCATCAAGCGCATTATGGAGCAGCTGGTTATCCCCGGCATTGACGACCCCTACCAGAAGGAACGGGCCAGGGACGAACTGCCCCAAAGCGGTTCCGGCAAAACGATTATGACAAGCGAACCGAAATTCGTACCGGAGGAGGCTGTGGAAATATCCCCCGACGGCACCACCCAGCTTCGTGTGCGCATGATTGACACCGTGGGCTATATGATTGACGGTGCCGTGGGCGCATTGGAGGACGGCATACCCAGAATGGTGACAACCCCCTGGTATGACCACGAAATTCCTATGACGGAGGCCGCAGAGCTGGGTACCAAAAAGGTTATGGAGGAGCACTGCTCCATTGGCCTGGTTGTAACCACCGACGGCACCATTACGGATATTCCCAGGTCAGATTACATTGCTGCCGAGCGTCAGGCAATTCTGGATATGAAAGCCACAGGCAAGCCATTTTTGCTCTTAATTAACAGTCAAAAGCCCGGGTCCGAAGCAGTGCAGGCATTAAAAGAACAATTGCAAAAGGAATTTAACGTTCCGGCGGCAATTGCCGACTGTCAGGCGCTCACCAAAGAGGATATTTCCGAGCTCTTGCTGCAGCTACTGTACGCCTTCCCAATGCAGCAGCTGCAGGTGCATCTGCCCCGTTGGATGGATGCGCTGGAAACAGAGCATCCGGTAAAAGCTGCGCTGTACCAAGCACTTCTGCAGCGAGCTGAGGAAATTATGAGTCTTGCGCAGGCTCAGCCCACCCTGTCCCAACTCACCCAGCTGGAGCAGGTTCTGGACTTTTCTGTACGCAAAATTGACTTGGGAAGCGGCACTGTTATCTGCGCACTGACCTTCCCGGAAAAGCTGTTTTACGAAATCCTCAGCAATCGCGCCGGTTTACCCATTGAAAATGACGCACAGCTTTTGGCGCTGCTGACACAGCTATCCCAAATTAAAAAGGAATACGATAAAATTTCCGATGCCCTTTCCTCCGTCAATGCCACAGGCTACGGCATTGTGATGCCCACCGCCGAGGAAATGACACTGGAAACGCCGGAAATTCTTCGCAAAAACGGCGCCTTTGGTGTCAAGCTAAAGGCTGGCGCCCCCTCCATTCATATGATTAAGGTAGACATTGACACCGAAATCAGCCCTATGGTGGGAGATGAAAAGCAATCCCAGGACCTAATCAGCTACCTCACCGGAGAAGACCCGGATAAGCTTTGGCAGAGCAACATTTTCGGCAAGTCCGTTTACGCAATGATTCAGGAGGGGCTTACCTCCAAGCTGGTACGCACACCTCAGGATGTTCGGGACAAGTTCCGGGGCAGTCTGACAAAAATTGTCAACGAGGGCGCCACCGGGCTGATATGTTTGATATTATAAGCACAACTTGCGGGACAGCCTCGTCCCGCATTTTTTTGTAAATTTTTCCGTTTTTGCTTTACCCCCTGTCAAAATTGTGGTAGACTAATAAATAGTTACTTTTTAGGGGGACATTATGAAACTTCCGCAACTGTCGAAAAAGAAAATTAACTATACCCTGCTGGCATTTTTAGCCCCGTTGCTGGGTATGTTTATGGTAATGATTATCCGGGGCTTTGAACCCTTTGGCAAGACCTCAATGCTGTATTCCGATATGTACCACCAGTACTATCCCTTCTTTGTGGCATTCCGGAAAGCGCTGCTCAGCGGAGAAAGCCTGCTGTACAGCTGGGATGTGGGTATGGGAATGGATTATCTGGGACTTATCTCCTACTATCTGGCATCCCCGTTAAACCTTTTAAGTGTTTTGGTTCCGGAAGGATGGCTTTTGGAGTACTTCTCCCTGCTAATGCCTATAAAGCTGGGACTTGCGGGAATGTTCTTTGCCATTTTCCTGAAAAAGCTTTTTCACAAGGATGACATTTCTCTTGTTTTGTTTGGCGCATTTTATGCGCTGTGCGCCTGGGCTTTGGGATATCAATGGAACATTATGTGGCTGGACACCTTCGCCCTGCTGCCACTGGTTGCTCTGGGAACCGTTTCCCTACTGCGGGACAAAAAGTTCATTCTCTACACACTCACGCTGTTTTTGTCTGTTTATTCCAATTACTATATCGGTCTGTTCACCTGTATTTTTGTGGCATTGAGCTTTTTCTGTTATGAGATTTGCCGTTGGGGTGGCTTCAAAAAATTCTTCTGCGATTTAGGGTCGATTGCCCTTTACTCCGCATTGGCCTTGGGTATGACTGCCATTTTGGAGATACCTGCCTATGCGGCGCTGCAAACCACCTATTCCAGTGTGAATAAGTTCCCTGTAGGCTTCCGGCTGAACATCGCCGACGAGAACACCTGGAAAGGGCTTCTGGATGCCATGCGTCAGGTAGCCGGCAATATGAACGGCTCCATTACTCCCAGCTTTAAGGAAGGACTTCCCAACCTTTACTGTGGCTTGCTGACCAACATTCTGGCATTTTTGTTCCTGACCTGTCGTCAGGTAAAGCTTCGGGACAAGCTGTGCTGTGTGTTTCTGCTTCTGTTCTTTAACCTCAGCTTCATCATCCGGCAGCTGGACTATATCTGGCACGGCTTTCATTTCACCAATATGATCCCCTATCGGTTCAGCTTCCTGTACAGCTTCATTATGCTGTATATGGCATATCGGGCCTATCTGCTTCGCGGACGTTTCCGTCTGTGGCAGGTGCTGACAGCCGGGATTTTGGCAATTGGACTTGCCTTCTGCTACAGCGATTGGGCCAACCCGGTCTATTGGGCATATAACGGCATATTCCTGCTGATGTACCTGGGCGTTCTTCTATATCCGCTTCTGGCAAAGCTGCCCAAAAAGGATGCGCCGGTGTCAGTAAAACGGGAATTTGTTCTTGCAAGAAAAGAGCGCAAACTGCTCTCAAGTCGTTTGCTTCTGGGCTTTTTGCTGTTGGAGCTTGCCTTAAACCTTGTAAACTTCGGCGTGAATTTCACAGGAACCACCGTTACCAACTATCCCCGTGGTACTGTTTATTCCGAGTCTATGCTGCGGTATATGCAAGAGCAATCTGACGACCTGTTTTACCGCACAGAGGTCACCCACTCCCAGACCCTGAACGACGGCGCGCTGAACGGTTATTATGGTGTATCCACCTTTACAAGCTCTGCCAATGTGAGCACCACGAAGTTTTTAAAGGCTTTGGGCTACGGCGCCAAGGAATCCTATAATCGATACTGCTTTGAGGAAAGCTCCCCTGTGTCTAATCTGTTTTTGAACCTGAAATATATGTTGGAACGGCAAGGCAGAGTGGAGGAAAATGCTTACTTTGATGAAGTGCACCACTTTGGTGATGTATACCTTCTGGAAAATAATGCCTATTTGCCTTTGGGCTTCCTGGCAGAAAACCAACTGATTGATATAAACTTCAACACGCTGAGAAATACATTCGATTTCCAGAACGAGCTGTTCTCTGCTGCCACAGGTATCCCGGAAAACGTTTGGAGCTTTCTCGATGGCAAAAATCTCTCTATCTCCGGCACTTCCGTTACCATCAACAATCAGGACAAAACCGGTTACTGTTCCTACAGCACCGACGCAACCTCCGGCGGCACAATCGTTTACAAATATATTGCCGACCGGGAAGGCTTTGTGTGTATCAGTCTGGACTTATCCAAAAAGAATTCCTTCTCCTTCTGGAAGAACAATGTAGAGCTGTACAACGAAACCTACAGTATTCCCCAATCTTTGTCTGTTTGCCAGGTTGTTCCCGGAGATATTATTGAAGTGCACCTGACCTGCAAGGCTGATGAACACGGCACAATTAAGCTTAAATGCGGCGTACTGAATGAGGAAACGTTTCGGAAAGGCTACCACATCCTCAACGCCTCCACCCTGGAGTTGACCACCTTTGAAAACACCGAAATTGAAGGCACAATTACCTGCAACCGCAACGGTGTTCTGTATACTTCTATCCCACAAAATGGCAACTGGCGCGCCTACGTTGACGGAAAAGAAGCACAGATTGTCAGCATTGGCGATGCAATGGTCGGTCTGTTGATGTCTGAGGGAACCCATACCGTGCGTTTTGAGTACCACAATGCAGCCTTCTCGTTGGGCTGGAAAATCAGCTTGACCTGCGCTCTGGTCTTCGCCGGGCTTGCATACAGCATTTATAAACCCAGCCGTAAAAAAGGAAAATATGAGCATTAACTAAAGATAAAATCAATATGTTCAGGAGGGTTAACAAGCATGAAATCACTACGAAAAAACAATTGGTTGTTTATTTCCCTTGGAGCAATCCTTTTATTCCTTCTTACTGCAGCTGCTTATATGAAAGATTCTCCAATACCCTATCCCGGACCCTGGCCACTGGTCCTCATCAGTGGCACTGTGATTCTCACGCTTACTACAGGCTTGATTTTTTCTGCAATCAATCTATGGAGGTATAAATTTCACTGGCAAGGTCTGGCGACCATTCTAATAAACGCCATAACCCTCGCACCAATCTGTTATGCATTTCTGATATGGATAATTCTTATAGCTGCATAGGCAAACAATGGCGGAAGCATTTAGCTTCCGCCATTACAAATTATCCCAAAGTCTGATATTGCCGTTGGATTTGAAAATTCACTTCTTTAGCATCCATTGGTATTATGTAATAATCACGTTTACTTACAGAATGAATTTTCTCTGAATTCACATCTGTACCGTTATAAGTTACCGTCATCTCCGTGGCTTGGACAATTTCTCCATTCTCTTTCATATAAAAAACATTGGTAGAAATTTGTCTGCTAAATGTACAGTTGTCGCTGCCCAGATCCTTCCTTTGTTCCAAAACGATGTATTCTCCTTCTCTTTTGAAGGTTGCACCTGCAAAAAAAGACACCGCTTCAAAATTTCTCCAGCGAGTTGACATAGCGCTTGGACGTTTGTTCCGTTCCCATTGCGGGCGTAGCCGACTCATAGTCCAGCAATTGCCCAAATAATATAATTCACGACTTCCGTTATCAGAAGTGCTATAAAAATCCTCACCATTTCGCCATTCATTGGTCACACCGGTCAGTTCCATATCTGCCCAGCTATTCCCAGAATATATCTCCAGACGAACATGCACCGATGAAAGCTCCTGTAACTGTTTATATCCGTTGCGAAAAAGCTCCATATTTGCACGGTTCTCCCGGTTTTGCTGACAACCAGGGAGCAACAGCATACATATAGACAGAACAATGCAGCTGATGCATTTCCTCATACATATCCCCTTTTCCTGTATGGTTTTCGTTATCCTTTCATTGCCATTATAACATCCCAGAAACGGTAAGTCAATCAACGGTTGTCATCGCGAACCAGCGTGTGCCCTGGAGTGGCATTCTCCACAAACAAACTACACAATAAGACAAAAAACGCCTCCACCGTTTGGTGGAGGCTTTCTCTGTGTTCGCATTACCTATCTTCCCGGGCAGTCGCCCGCCAAGTATTGTCGGCGTACATGTGCTTAACTTCTGTGTTCGGGATGGGAACAGGTGGACCCACATGACAATCAACAC